>CADCON010000152.1 GCA_902803035.1 uncultured Ruminococcus sp. | reverse complement strand
CGACATTGATGTTTTTTGCCGCAAGGCGGCTGAACGCCTGGAATGCCACACCCGGTTCATCGGGCAGGCCCAAAAGCGAAATTCTGGCAACATGAGTGTCCTTGGCTACGCCGCTGATAAGCATTTTTTCCATTTTAACCTTCTCCTTCACTATTGTGCCCGGCTTTCTGACAAGCGACGAAAGCACTTCAAGCTGTACGTTATACTTCTTTGCCATTTCAACAGAACGGTTGTTGAGCACCTGCGCGCCGAGCGTGGCCAGCTCGAGCATTTCGTCATAGGTGATCTCGCTGAGCTTGACCGCGTTCTCCACCTTGCGGGGATCGGCGGTGTAAACGCCCTCCACGTCGGTGAAAATCTGGCATCTGTCGGCGCGGAGCGCAGCCGCGATGGCGACCGCGCTGGTATCGCTGCCGCCTCTGCCGAGCGTGGTCATGTCGTCGTATTTATTCAACCCCTGGAAGCCGGCGACCACAACGATCTTATTCTGGTCAAGCTCGCTCTGAAGACGGTCGGTTTCAATGCGTCTGATTCTCGCGCTGCCGTAGACAGAGCTGGTTACGAAGCCCGCCTGCCAGCCCAGAAGCGAAATGACCGGATAGCCCAGCTTCTGGATCGCCATGGCAAGCAGCGAAATGGAAATCTGTTCGCCGGCGGTCATGAGCATATCAAGCTCGCGCTTGGAGGCGGCAGGATTGATTTCCTTCGCCTTCTCGATGAGATCGTCTGTCGTGTCGCCCTGTGCCGAAACGACCACAACCACCCGGTTGCCCTGCTTGTAGGTGTCGGTAACAATGCGGGCGACATTCATCACCCGTTCGGCGTCGGCAACGGATGTGCCTCCGAATTTCTGAACTATTAAACCCATACGTTCAATACCTCCGAATAGTATTTTATTGCCTGCATTACACTAAGGATATTCCCCGGACAGGGAACGCCCTGATGTATAATATGTATGCCAGGCGGCTTTTGCGATTGGCGCAAAAGCGCGCTATGGCTGTTTGATTCGCTGCGCCCCTCTGGAATCCACGTCGAGGATCACCATGCGCCAGTTGCCCAGTCCGCGGGACGCCAGCTCACGGGAGATTTCATTCTCGAATTCCTCCTCGTAACGCCGGCTGATGATCGACATGACCGTAGGCCCCGCGCCGCTGATGTAGGTCGCGTAGGAACCGAATTCATACGAAAGCGCGAAGATTTCCTCCGCGCCGGGAATAAGCCCCATGCGGTAGGGCTGGTGAAGCCTGTCCCCCACCGCGACACGCAGGTTTTCCACGTTGCCGGTGGCAAGCGACCCCGCCATGAGCGCGGAACGGGAGAGATTGTAGACCGCGTCCTCCCGCGAAACCGTTTGGGGCAGAATGCCCCTCGCAACCGAGGTTTTCAGCTCGAAGTCGGGAATGAACGCCGCGAAACGGAATTTGTCCGCCACGTGAAGCGTCACGGCGTAGACCCGTCCGTTCTCCACCGCGGCGGAGGTCAGCCCTCCGAGAAGCGCGGGAGTGGTGTTGTCGGGGTGTCCCTCGATTTCGCAGGCGATATTGACAAGCTGCTCCCTGCTCAGCGGCTTGCCGAGAAGGTAATTCGCGCCCAGCAGTCCGGCCGCGACGCAGGCGGAACTGGAACCAAGCCCCCGCGTCATGGGAATGACGTTGCTCTGGGCGATGCGGAAGCCCTTGGGAACCGGCTTGCCGCATTCCTCATAGAGCCGGCAGGCGGAAACATAGATCAGATTGTCCTCGCCGGTCGGCACCTCCACCTCGTCGAGCGAGGTGATCTCGAGGCGGTCGCTCTCTTCGATGTCCACCTCGTTGTACATCGAAAGCGCGATTCCCAGCGCGTCAAAGCCCGAACCGATGTTCGCGCTGGTCGCGGGTATCCTGAATTTCATGCGCCGTCACCCGCCGCTCATCTGCTGAGCGTTCTCATCGCACTGATGACGTCCACGCCACGCGCAAGGAACTTCTTGGCGGTAATTTCCTGCTCAGCGTAGGTGGCGGTATCGGTGATAATGGCGATCTCGTCGGGATTGACGCCGTCGGTATAAATGCATTCCCTGCAAAGCTCGTTGGCAATGGTCATCAGCTCGTCGGTACTCTTGCCGCAGAGCCGCATATACATCGAGCATGGCTCGTCGTGATAATCCACGATCATGCCCTCCTCAGCCGGCGCCCAGTAGAGATACTTGCGGGCGACGCGGTGCTTCACACAGTCGATGACGTCGGCGACGACCGCGCTGGCAGTGGGCAGCTTGCCCGCGCCCTTGCCGTAGAACATAACCTCGTCGGTCGCGTCGCCGATGACGCATATCGCGTTGAAAACGTCGCTCACGCCGGCAAGCGGAGAGGTCTTGGACACCATTCTCGGCGCGACGTTGATGAGCAGCTTTCCGTCGGGCATGACCTTGAACATTCCGATCAGCTTGATCGCCGCGTTGAATTGATCGGCGTAATGCACATCCTCCAGCGTGATGTTGCGGATGCCCTCGACATAGACGTCCGTCGGATAGACGTGCTTGCCCAGAACCAGCGACGCGAGAATGCAGATTTTGCGGCAGGCGTCGTGTCCGTCCACGTCCGCGGAGGGATTCCGCTCGGCATAGCCGAGATTCTGCGCGAGCTGCAGCGCCTCGTCAAAGGGCATATTCTCAGTGATCATCTTGGTGAGAATGAAATTGGTCGTGCCGTTGAGAATGCCGGCGACCGCCGCAATCTCATTGGCGGCCATGCACTGCGCGAGCGGACGGATGATCGGAATGCCGCCGCCGACGCTGGCTTCAAAGAGAAAATTGAGATTCTTGGCCTTGGCGACCTCCAGAAGCTCCTGCCCCTTCGCGGCAACCAGCTCCTTATTGGAGGTGACGACGCTCTTGCCGGCCTTGAGACTGTTCATGCAGAAATCGAAGGCGGGATTCACGCCGCCCATGCATTCCACGACAATCTCGACCTCGGGATCGTTGAGAATGATGTTGACGTCCTTGACGAATTTATCCGCATAGGGCAGATCCGGAAAATCGCGCAGATCGAGAATGTACTTGACCTGAATTTCCTCCTTGGCTCTGCGCTCGATGCCTTCGTGATTCTTCATGAGAACCTCTACCACGCCGGAACCGACCGTGCCGTGACCCATCACTGCAATTTTGACCATCAATAATCACTGCTTTCCATTATAAAATGATTCTGAAATATATAAAACGATTGCGTCATACGCCCGCGCCGACCACCGAAACCGAAATCACCCCGTCCAGCGACTTCAGCCTTTCAAACAGAGCCGGTACGGTCACGTCCATATGGGCGGTGTTGACCGACACCGTGACATACGCAGCGCCGTTGGAGGGAATATTCTGGTTGACGGTCAGGATATTGGCTCCCGCGTCAAAGAACGACGTGATCATGGAGGAAAGCACGCCCGGCTTATCCTCCAGCATGGACTGGATGGTGAGCACCCTTTCGCTTTCGCCGTCCCTGTAAGGCATGACCACATCCTTGTACTTGTAGAACGCGCTGCGGGAAATGCCCACCAGCCGCGCCGCTTCCGAAGCCGAATGCGCCGCGCCGCTTCCGAGAAGCCGCTTGGCCTGCACGACCTTGGCGAATACCTCCGGCAGAGCCTTGCTGCTCACAATATAATATTCATCCGACGCCACATGATTCTCCACCAATAATCCACCACCCGTGTACGACTGTATCGTGACAATGAACACTATACCATTTCTGAAGGACAAATGCAAGCGATTTTACGCTTTTTTCCGAAATAATTCCGGCTTTTGTCAGATTCTACGTTTGACACAAAATATCAGGTCAAGTTTTCCACAATGTTATTCACCCATACGCCCTTCCGCACCATCACAAAGCCGACGACCGCCTTGAT
Source organism: uncultured Ruminococcus sp. (assembly GCA_902803035.1). Taxonomy (GTDB): domain Bacteria; phylum Bacillota; class Clostridia; order Oscillospirales; family Acutalibacteraceae; genus RUG762. The sequence goes on along the minus strand of CADCON010000152.1, from coordinate 1,804 downwards.
GATCTCGGAGGTCTGACAGAGCATATAGACAGGGAGAATGGGCAGGTCAGTGAAGCGGGTGAGCAGGAACGACAGCGGCACGACCAGACACAGCATGAACGCCCCGTCAAAGAGGAAGGTCACGAAGGTATTTCCGCCCGAACGCAGCGTGAAGTAGGCGGCATTGGTGTAGGCGACGAACGGCAGCATAAAAGCCGTTACCAGCAGCATGACGGTGGCAAGGTGCCGCACCTCCCGCGTCGTATTATAGAGCAGCGGGAAGAACGGCGCGCAGGCAGCCATGATCAGCCCCATTCCGGTGCTGCCGATGACGGAATACGTGCAGAGAATGCGGTCGGAGGAACGCGCCTCCTCCTTCTTCCCCGCGCCGAGAAGCTGGCCAATCATGATGGCAATCGCGTCGCCGGCGGCAATAAAGAATACGCTGAACACATTGGACAGCGTGGAGCTGATATTGACGCCCGCCACCGCGTCCAGTCCTCGCGTGGAATAACTCTGGCTGAGGAAGGTCATGCCGAATGCCCATGAGGTTTCGTTGACGATCAGCGGAATGCTTTTGGAGATCACCCTGCCGAGCAGCCTGCCGGGAATATACAGCGAGCGGAGAAGCCCCCTGACGAAGGCGTATTGGCGGGAATGACCGTGCAGCCAGCCTGCCACGATTGCCAGCTCCGTCAACCTGGCGAGGATGGTCGCCAGCGCGGCGCCCTTCACGCCCATCGCGGGCAGTCCGAGCCTGCCGAAGATCAGCACCCAGTTCATGACGACATTCACCACGACCGCGACGAGTCCCGCCTTCATGGGAACGACGGTCTGCCCGACCTCGCGGAGCGTGCTGACATAGACCTGGCAGATGCCGAACGGTACAATGCTCCACACGGCAACGCTCAGGTAATCCAGCCCGTATTGCATGGTCAGCTCCACGTCCCCGGCGTTCTCACTGTGAAGAAAAAGGTCGATCAGATTCCTGCCATAGAAAAGAAGCGTGAGAACCGTTCCGGTCAGCAGCAGCGCGCTGACGCAGAGCTTGAAGCGGAAGGTGTATTTGACGCCCTCGCTGTCGCCGCTTCCGTAGAATTGGGCAGTGAAAATCCCCGCGCCTGCCATTGCCCCGAAGAGCGCGAGATAGGGGATAAAATTGATCTGGTTGACAATGGACACGCCGTTCATCTGGTGCGTGCCGAGCTGTCCTACCATGAGATTGTCCAGCATACTGACAAAATTGGTGATGCCGTTCTGAATGGCAATCGGCATGGCGATCAACAGAAATTGCCTGAGAAAAGCCCTGCTTCCGAGGTATTTCCTTGCTGTAAGCCTGTTCAAATCATCATCTCCCTTCAGGTAAATACCGGAGAAATAAAGAAAACACCTGCCGTCGGAAGGCGACAGATGCTTTCTATGCGGGCGCATCGAAAGGATGATACGCCAGAAAAATTCAATCCGTGTTCCACATACAGAACTGACGTTCATCATTCTTGTATGTAGTCATAAAGAACCGATGTCAGTCTGTGAGCGGCATACCGTTGGCGTCAACATTCTGTGAACCGGTGAGAATGAGAATGCCCTCGATGAGACCCCAGACAGCACTGACAGGCGCAAGGGTAAAGCAGGAAAGCACAGAGATGAGAAGCTGAGCAATGGCCTTGCCGGTGAATCCGAGATAGAAATTGTGAACACCGAGAAAGCCGAGGAAAATACCGAGCAGACCGGCTGCCATCTTGGACTTACCGCCCTGAACAAGCTGCGCGCCGTAAACAGGCTGCTGATAAGGCTGCTGCTGGTAGGGCTGCTGCTGATAAGGCTG
>CADCON010000151.1 GCA_902803035.1 uncultured Ruminococcus sp. | reverse complement strand
TTCCCCGCCGGATGGATCCCTGCGTCTGCGCGGGCGGTTGTCTTCCTCACCGGATGCATCCCTGCGTCTGCGCGGGCGGTCGTCTTCCCCGCCGGATGCATCCCTGCGTCTGCGCGGGCGGTTGTCTTCCTCACCGGATGCATCCCTGCGTCTGCGCGGGCGGTCGTCTTCCTCGCCGGAATCATCCCTGCGTCTGCGCGGGCGGTCGTCTTCCTCGCCGGAATCGTCCCCGCGGCCGGCGTCTTCCTCTCCCCGCCTTCCGGAGCCGCGGCGGAAACGCGCCATTTCACGCCTTTTCTGCTGAAGAAAGCGTTCCTCCTCGGTCAGTTCGGCGTCCTCCGGCGGTTCGTCGGTTTCATCGAATATGCCGCCCATATCATAATCGTCCTCTTCCGCTCGCTCCGCGTCATAGCTTTCCGCCATGTCGGTGATGTCCAGCCCGTTTTCTCTGGCCTTTGTCATCGTGTCAAGGTCGCGCAGCCTTCTTCTCACCGAACCGCTGCCCGCCCGCTTCCGGGGAGCTTCGGCATCATTCGCGTCACGTCCGCCGAAACCGAATATCGTCTGATTGATTCTCGCCGTCGGAATATCGACATATTCGCTCGCGTGTTGCAGCAGCTTATTGAAGGCACGCATTTCTTTGAGGTATTTGATGAATAACATGGCGATCATCGCGTAAAAAACACACGCGGCCATCCTCTCGCCGAACCGAAGGCCGAACATCGCCTGCGCCGCCTTCGCGTCGCCCAGCGGAATGCTTCTGAATATCCATGCGGCGTGAAAGCGCAGATTGTCAGCCTTCACCTGTGCCGCCAGGTTTTTCCAGTCAAATTCCGCCTTCCACGCAAATCGTAACGCGCTGAATGAAAGCATGGTTCTGACAGACGTCACAATCATCGCCGACAGAGCCAGAAGGGCTCCGATCAGGCCAATGACCGGTTGAATCCTGAAATCCATGCAGGACATGACCAGATTGACAAGCATCGCAAAGAACGCGCCAAAGGTAAGAAATTCCAGCAGACTGCCTGAAATGCCCAAAAGCCTGTATTCCCGCAGCAGGGAAGCCAACGCGTTGAACAGCAGCACCAATGCCGCCGCCGTAGCCACAAGCAGGCTGATCATACTGAAAGCAAGCCCCATTGACCTGATATGCGCGAAGATGGCGGCGGTCAACAGACCAAGCGGAAGGAGTACGCAGGCAATATACATCATGCCGCTGCGCAATGTGCCTCCGAGGACATTGCTTTCCAGCATATTGACGCGAAAAGCGAAAAAGCAATACACCATTGAAAAGACGCTGCCCACCATCACGGACGTCTTGCAGAGAAATCTGCGTACACCGTCTGACGGCGCAATAATATTACTGTAATTATTTTCCATTGTTCAGCCCCCGTTCAGAAAAAAACAACGTCAGCATTCTGCATATCGCGCATCAGCCGGACCGTCCGATCAAGGCGGCTCCCGCAAATTCTCTCATGGCAAAATGCATCGAAAAACTGACGTTGTTCCTGTCGTCTGAAGCATTCCTTCAGATATCACTCCGAAGCAGCTTCATCCGTTTCGTTCTGTCTGTCGTCATTGTCGTCTCCGGAAACGGCTTCGTCACCGGCGGCGTCTTCCGTCTGTACGGATTCCTCCGGGGCGGATTCCGCCGGAGCTTCATCGCCCGGGGCGTTCTCGTCCGTCTCTTCCGGATCATCAAAAAACGCGCTGAGGTCAACTTTACCTCCGATTGCCTCTTCCTCCGGCGCGGCGTCGTTTTCTTCGCCGCCGGATCCGGGCTTTGAATCGTCCTGCGCGGTTTCAAAGGCGATTTCCGGATCCACCTCAACGGCAACGTCTTCGGTCTTTTCAGTGATCCTGCCGCGCTCGGCATTCTGGCCCGCCTTTGACTTTTTCCTGGCCTTTGCGGCCTTCCTGCGGTTCTTCTTTTCTTCCTTCACTGCCTTTCTGGCGGCCTTCCTGCTTTTTTCCTCTTCAAACTCAATGCGGTAATTCTTGTCCCTGATCGCGTTATCGACTTCACTGAAGACCCTGTCAACCTGGTCGATGGCATTCAGGAAAAGGAACCATATCGCGGCGTAGAAAATCGGCGCAATGCCCAGCCGGATGAGGTCGCACAAGCCCGCGCTGTAGAAGCCGTCCCCCGCGCCCTTGATCCAGATTCTGGTAATAAAGAAGACAAAGGGCATGATGATATTGATGCTCAATCCCAGAAGCGCCAGCAGCTTGAAGGAATCCGAATAGCTGCGGCGGATCATATTCTGATTGAGCACGGTCAGGATAAACATCGCCGCGAACGCGCAGCAGACCAGCCAGCCAAGATAGACAAAATAGAAGACCGACATGGCGATAGGATACTGACCGCTGTGAACGATCTCATCCGAGAAGCGGTACAGCACGTCATAGATCAGCAAGCCGTAAAACGCCAGCCTGACATATTCCAGACAGATCAGCGGTTTCACGCCGAGCCTCGGCATATTTTCGCCGCAGTTCATGAAGAAGACATAGTAGGAAACCAGTATCAGTCCCAGCGAACACGCCAGATCCGCCAGGATAAGCCCGTTGGTCAGCGGATCCATGACATAGCTGCTCTTTCCCACCAATTTCAGAATATCGCCGACCGCGGCCAATACGCCGCTCAGAATGATGCTGTAAACAAAAAATATGCCGTCGCTCAGGCAGTCATTGATAAAAATTCTGCCGTCGAGACCAATTTGTCTGTTGCCCTTCAAGATCAACCATTCCTCAATAATAAAATTAGCGGCGTTACCCGCTTGTGCTTATACAAATAGATGATAGCACAAAAAACATATTCATTCAAGGCTAATTTGCAAATGAATTAAAAATTTACCGAAAATCCACATTTTAATCAATTTCGCCTTCGCCTTCCGGGCGTTTTTCTCTCGGCATCCCTTTTGGAGCGGTAATCGACAAATCCATCGTCAAACGAGGCGTTGTCGTCGGGATTCTCATACCTTTTCCCTGCCGTCCTGCCGCGTTTTCTCACCGACCTGTCGCCGAACCGGTCCACCGTTCTTTCCTCCAGATTTCTGCTGAACCTGTCGACAAACCCTCTGGCAAAGTCATCGTCAAAGGCATCGCCGTCCGCGTCATCATCCAATCCATCGTCAAAGGAACCGTCATCAAAGGCGCCGCCGTCCGCGTCATCATCCAGACCGTCGTCAAAGGAATCGGCGTCATCCGTACCGGACGGCGGACCGGCTCTGTCACGGAACGGTTCCATCGCCCCTGAGCGGCTGTCAGCGCGGTCATCGAGGTCATATTCCGGCGCAACGTCCATTCCGTTGTCCAGATCATCATCAAAGCCGTCGTCAAAGTCGTCGTCGAAGCCGTCGTCGAAGCTCCCGTCCGACGTTCCGAAGGACGGCTCCGGCGCGGGCGGCAATCCGCTCACGGCTGCCGGCGGTTCATTCATCCTGTCGTACGCCATCCGGGCCTGCTCCGCGGCGGGATCAATCTTTCGTTCGGTTTCAAAGCCATAGGACGGGGCCATTTCAAAGGAGGCAAAATCCATCTCGGGATAATTCTGCCGTTCATCGTTGATTCCACGATAATTGTACGGATCCTCCTCCGGCGGCGGGTCGTAAACGCCGATTCTGCTGCGCTGCTGCTCGTTGGTGATGCTGATGAGATGAATCAGGTCGTCAATCTCGCTCTGGACGGCACGCACCTCCTCCATCTTTTCCGGCGTCCGGATATCGCCCGGACGAATGCGCGTATCGGTACTCACGGAGCTGATATAGCTCCGCATACGGTCATATTCCTGTTCGGTTTCACCCGGTCTGCTCTGCTCCTCCAGCATCCGACGGATATCGGACGAAAGCGTCGGCGAGCCGATTCCGTCGTCCTCGGGACGGTACACGGGTTCAGCCGGCACATATACCTTCGGTCGGAATCCCGGCAGCCGCCTGCTGATGTTCCCGAATGCCTTCCCAAGCGCGGCTCCCAGCGCGGCCATCAGCCCGCCGGTCATTTCTTCCTCCCCGGCAGGACCTTCCGAAGCCTGTCCGTCCCGGTCATCCGCATATTCCCGGCGATATTCCATATTCTCCCGGCGGTCATCCGCATATTCCCGGCGATAGCCCGCATTCTCCCGGCGGTCATCCGCATATTCCCGGCGGTCATCCGCATA
>CADCON010000150.1 GCA_902803035.1 uncultured Ruminococcus sp. | reverse complement strand
GCTGAACGCGCCGAGCGCGCCGTAGGTGCAGGTGTGGCTGTCCGCGCCGATCACGCAGTCGCCGGGGCCGACCAGTCCCTGTTCGGGAAGAAGGGCGTGTTCAATGCCCATCTGTCCCACGTCAAAATAATTGAGCACATCGTATTTACGGGCGAAGGTACGCACCTTCCTGACCTGCTCCGCCGCCTTGATGTCCTTGTTCGGTGTGAAATGATCCATGACCAGGGCGATTCTTTCCCGGTCGAAGATCTTGTCAACGCCGGCTCTTTCCAGTTCGTTGATGGCGACCGGAGAAGTGATGTCGTTGCCGAGAACCAGATCCAGCTTTGCTTCGATGAGCTGTCCGGCTGTAACGCTTTCCAGACCCGCATGAGCTGCCAGTATCTTTTGCGTCATAGTCATACCCATAATGAGTAATCCTCCTTGTCAATCATGATTGATAGACTGTATTATAACACATATCTTTGGTTTTGTAAATCGGTAAATCAAAAAAATCCTCCGGTATCTTTGACGATATCCTGATAATTGATTGACAACGGCACTCCTTTGGATTAAAATGACGTTGACTGACATTGCAGCAATAAGGAAGGTCTTCATCAATGAGCATTCACTCTCCCGCGGGAAAAATCATCTCCGGCATCATGACGTTCGGCATCATGATGATGTTCCTCTGTTTTCCGCAGCGCATTTCTGCCGAAGGCGCATCCGCCGCGTTGACCGAAATCAGTGACGCCGCTGGTCTTTCCGGTATAGCCAATGACCCCGGCGGTCATTATAAGCTCATATGCGACATAGATCTCAGCGGCGCCGACTGGCAGCCGGTCGCGTTCAGCGGAAAGCTCGACGGCGGAGGACATACGGTTTATAATATGCGCGTCACCGGAGTCGGACATCATACGCGCATCAGCCGCGACGGAAATCGGAAGGAGTACGATACCTCGTTTGCCGGGCTTTTTTCCGTTCTGGAGAATGCCGAGGTCACCAATCTGAACATAAAAGGCGCACTGGTGGACATCACGGAAAACAAGCATTGCTTTGCCGCTCTTCTCGCCGGCTATTCCGACAACAGCACCATAAGCGGCTGCTTCGCAGAAGGCAGGGTCCATCTGGTGAACGGAGGCGTCAATGCCGGCGTAGGGGGATTGGTGGGCTACGGTACAGGCATTGCGGTTGACGCTTGTGAAGCGGATGTTGAGTTGGTTTTTGAGGACAGATATGAAGAGGGCCGGTGCGAACAGTTCATGGGCGGGATACTGTCCTGCGGAATAGGCAGTCTGACTGATTGCAAAGTCCGCATTGACGGCTATGATTCATGTCACGGATATGTCCACAACGGCGGCATTGTGGGAATGTTTTACCGCTGCGGCACAGAATATTACAACGGCGGAATGACCGGCAATTATGTGGAGGGACAGATCAGCTTCTTCGAGGATAACCCTGATCGCAGAGCCTATTGCAAGCCTTTCGCGGGCGAGCTTCTCACCCGGTCCGTAAAGGTCAGACACAACACCCATCAATTCAGATCCAATGAAACAAGGGATTTTTCCGTGGTCCTTTCTCCGGAAAAATGCGGGCAGCCGGATTATGAAGACATCATTACCCCGCCCGCCTGCGAGAGCTGGGGATATACCACGCACCGATGCCGCGGCTGCGGATATTCATGGGCCGACACCTACACCCCCCCGCGCCACGAACCCGGCGAATGGGTGATCGTCAGCGATTCGGATGAGGCGCGGCAGGGGCTGAAAAGGCAGTATTGCACCAAATGCGGCGTGTTACTGGACGAACAAGCCATTGAAGTCAAGGAAAAGCAGCCGTCCGCAGAGAAAAACAGCGGCAGCCTGTTACTGCCGGTATCCGTCGCAGCCGCAGCGGCACTCGTGCTGCTGGCGGTCGTTGCCATGCTTCTTATTGCCCGCAGAAGAAAAGCGGCGAAGCATCATCCGTGAGTCTTTGACATTCTGCCGCGCCGCGCTGATTCATGTCAGCAGGGCGCGGCTTTTTTCCGGAAAAAATCTGTCACACATAAAATTTTTTAAGTAAATTTAAGCCGGGGCGAATATAATGTAACCATCAACCAAAGGAAAAAAGGTGAAACGCTATGAACCGCATTAACAGAATCACGGAATTTTTCAAGAAGCCCTTTGCGTATGCCATTGTATTCGGCACATTGCTGACCTCGGCCAACGCGTATGTCCTGCTCAAAACATTTACCATTCCGACCGTGCAGGCGTATGTGACGCAGGCGCAGGGCGACGCCGGTTATGAAGAAGTCGCGTCGGCGGCACCGCAGGAGGCAGAAACAACCGCTACCTCCTACAGCGACGAAAACATTCAGATCAGCATAAGCACAGTGAGATATAACGACACTGACGTCTACATCGCCGATGTGAAGGTATCCTCCGCCGCATACCTCAAGACTGCGCTTGCTAACGACAGCTTCGGACGCAACGTAACGCAAAAAACCTCCGCCATCGCTTCGGCGCACAATGCTATTCTTGCCATTAACGGCGATTATTACGGGGCCAACAGTCAGGGGTACGTCATCAAGAACGGCGTCATTTACCGCGACACCTCCCGCCGCGGCAGCGATCAGGATGATCTGGTGATCTACAGGGACGGCACCTTCGGCATCATCAATGAATCGGAAGTCACGGCGCAGGTGCTTCTCGACAGCGGCGTGGTGAATCTTCTCGCCTTCGGCCCCGCTCTTGTCACCAACGGAAAGGTCGCCGTTTCGCAGAACGAAGAAGTCGGCAGAGCCATGGCCGACAATCCCAGAACCGCGATAGGCGTCATTGACAATCTTCATTATGTGCTGGTGGTGTCGGACGGCAGAACCAGCGAGAGCCAGGGACTGTCGCTCTATGAGCTGGCGCAGGTCATGCGGCAGCAGGGCTGCAAAACCGCCTACAACCTCGACGGCGGCGGCTCGTCCACCATGTATTTCAACGGACAGGTCATCAACAACCCCACTACCAATGGCAACAGAATTTCGGAAAGGTCGGTGAGCGACATTGTATATATCGGATATTGATAACAGAAGGAAATATGAAGGTATGCCCGCCAACAGCAGAAAGCCGGAGAGATTCAATCCGTATCAGGCGTATCGGCACGGCGTCACACGCCACAAGGCGTTGGCTGCCCACAACAGATATTTCAGGATCATGCTTGCCTACGCGGGAGTCACCGCTCTCTGTCTGGTGTTCTGCGCGATATACGAAATATTCAGCTTCGGCGAGCATTCGCTTTTCATGAGAATGATGTTCATGATCCCCCTTCTCGGAGGGCTGGCCCCCTTCGGACTTCTGGCGGCGTCGGAAAATCCCCCGTCCATCTCGCGCGGCGCCTTCAATCTGTGGAATTCGGGGTTGGCGGTGCGTATCAGCGGGTGCCTGGTGCGCGGCATCATCGAAATATCCGGCAGAACGTCGGATTATGATTATTACTACTGGATCATCAGCGGCATATTCCTTGCCATCGCGTTCATCCATCAGGTCGTGGCGTGGCGCAGAGAAGGAATCGGTAGGCGCGGAAAATAATTTCACATTGCAATTCATCCGGCGCGCGGCTTTGGAATTCATTTTTCAGGCCGCGCGCCTTTTTATTCCCGCTCAGTCTCTTTTTTGAGAAAAATATTTTAAAAAATCCAAAAATCCCCTTGAATTTGTCGCATTTATGTGATACAATTGAATTGTAAATCTCAAATTTGATACTCGTTGGGCAAGGCGGTGAAAAATTCCATGAGCGGTATGGCGGACAGTCCGGACGAAAGAGAACAAAGACAATATATAGCCATAGACCTGAAATCATTCTACGCGTCGGTTGAAGCGGTCGAAAGAGGACTTGATCCGCTGGACGTCCATCTCGTCGTTGCCGATGAAAGCCGGACGGACAAGACCATCTGCCTTGCCGTTTCCCCATCGCTCAAGGCACTGGGCGTGCCGGGAAGAGGGCGGCTCTTTGAGGCAAAACAGCGGGTCAGGGAAATCAATTGCGACCGGCTGGCGGCCGCTCCGGGACGCGTTTTCAAGGGAAGCTCGGTATTTGCGTCACAGCTTGCCGCCGACCCTTCGCTGGAGCTGGACATGATCATTGCCCCGCCCAGAATGCGGTTGTATATGAATTATTCCCGCAGCATAGTGGAAATCTATATGCGCTATGTTTCGCCGGATGACATTCTGATTTATTCGGTCGATGAGGTGTTCATTGACGCCACGCCCTACCTGCGCTATTACGGGCTGGATTCACACGGGCTTGCCGTGAAGCTGATACGCGAGGTGCTGGATATCACGGGAATCACCGCGACCGTCGGTATCGGCACGAATCTGTATCTGGCCAAGGTGGCGATGGACATTGTCGCCAAGAAAATGCCCGCTGACAGCGACGGGGTGCGTATCGCCGCGCTTGATGAAATGAGCTACCGCCGGAGATTGTGGGATCATCGGCCGCTGACCGATTTCTGGCGGATCGGCAGAGGCATTGCCCGCAAGCTGGAGAAAAACGGGCTGTTCACCATGGGCGATATCGCGCGTTGCTCCGAGGGCGGGCCGCAATGCATTCACAACGAAGATCTCCTCTACCGGCTCTTCGGCGTGAACGCGGAGCTTCTGATCGATCATGCGTGGGGCTGGGAACCCGTCGGAATGGCTGATTGCAAGGCATATACCCCGCTCGCCAGAAGCCTGAACAGCGGGCAGGTGCTTCCCCGTCCGTACAGTGCCGCCGAAGGGAGAACGGTGGTGCGCGAAATGGCGGATCAGCTCTCAATGAAGCTGGTCAGCAAGGGGCTTTTTACCAACCAGACCGTGCTGGACGTGTGCTATGACATCGCCAATCTCTCGGACAGGAACCGGGCGGAGGGGTACAGCGGGCCGGTGGAAACCGACTATTACGGCAGAGCTGTTCCAAAAAGAGTTCACGGCTCCCGGAATCTCGGAAGGCATACTTCCTCTACAAGCCGCATCGTGGACGCTGTGACCGGAATTTACGACAGCATTGTCGATGACCGGCTGCTGGTGCGACGCTTCAATCTCTCGGTGTGCGGGCTTCTCACCCGTGCGGAGCTTGACGAAGCCGCGCCGCAGGGAGTTCAATTGGATCTCTTCGGCCTGTTGGAGCCGGATGGCCCTAAAAACCCGGAGGAAGCCGCAATGGAAAGGGAAAGGCGTATGCAGCAGGCACTTCTTGCCATCCGCGGCAGATACGGCAAGAATTCGGTGATCCGGGGTATGAATATGCGCGACGGCACCACCGCAATGGAACGCAACCGCCAGGTCGGAGGTCACAAGGCTTAATGCGCGCGCTTTGCGGCGCAATTGAATGGCACGGCCCTTCCGGAATGGCACGGCCATCCCGGAAGAATTTTACGCCTGACGGGTGGTGATTGAGAGGAACGCCGGACGAAAAAAACCGCCCCGGAATGCCGCTTGATGGCTGATCCGGAACGGTAATTTCTGTATTTCAGAATATGATCAGATAATAATCATTTCAAAATGATTACTCGGCTGCGGGGGCTTCCTCGGCAGGAGCAGCTTCCTCAGCGGGGGCTTCCTCGGCAGGAGCAGCTTCCTCAGCGGGGGCTTCCTCGG
>CADCON010000149.1 GCA_902803035.1 uncultured Ruminococcus sp. | reverse complement strand
CCCGCCCTGTTCCCATTGCGATGCCCGCTCCGGAATCCGTGTCTTCCGGCACGGCGGAATTCATTTCCAGTGAGAATCATTCATACGGACAATATAAAACAAAAATCCTGCCGACAGACGCCGACAGGATTTTTGTTTTTTTTATTCAGCGAGCGGCCCGGAATCGTTACGCGCTTCTGCCTTTCAGAAGGGCGGTGAACCAGACGGTCACGCCGCCCAATGCCGCCAGCAGCATCAGCGCAAGGCTGAGCATGATCCAGCGCAGGCCTTCGCCTGTGCCGGGAACCGTGCCGGGAGGCGGCGGCGTATCCTCTCCCCCTGAGGGCGCGGGTTCGAGGGTATTGACCACTTCGAGGGTGACGTCCCCGTCAATGGAGAATGTCCGGGAATTGGCCGCTACCGCTTCGCTGTCACCCAGACGGAAGCTTGTGGTATAATTCTCATTCTGCTCGGTAAGGGTGACCGGAATGGTCTCAGGCAGATCAATGGTCACGCTTTCGCCATGCCGGAGCGTGAAGCTGCCGCCGGATCGGAGCGGCGTAGTCTGCGCCTCTCCATTTTTGCTCCATTGGTAGCTTTCCGACGCGTCCGCCCCCGCGACGCTGATCGTGAAGGTGAAATCCTGCTCCTGATTTCCCAGCGAGCCGCCCACAGTCTTGGTCACCGTCAGCGCGGCAAATTCGGGAATATAATCGTTGCGTACATTCAGATAATACGCGTTCTCTACATCCGAATCGGAACGGCTGATCTCGCAGTCGGCAGAGTCGCTTTCCAGCGTGACCTGCCCGTTCTCCCCGACGGTAAAGATGACATCTCCGCCAATACGCTCATAATGAGCCGCGGGATTGATCTCGGTCAGGTAATATCTTCCCGGAGGAAGGGTATTTTCAATTCCGTCAATCACTCCGTCGCTGCCGGGAACGATATTTCCGTAGCCCGGCATAGGGTTGAAGTCCTTGGTCTCGCCGCCCACGCTCTTCACTGAGCGGTAGAGCGCGTATTGCGCCCCCGCCAGCGGATCGCCTGTCCGCTTGCTGACATTGCGCGCGCACAGGATGTAGGGCTTATTGAAAACATCGATGGACGCGATGACCGGGGCTTTCACTGTCTGCTTCGCGCCGCGGGTTTTCTTGTGGGGCATTCCGCGCCCCTTCGCCCGGTTTTCTCCGACGCCAGAAATCGTGACATCGTGATCATCCTCGTCCGAGACGATCGAGAATACCACCGGAGCCGGCAGCCCGACATAGGTATCAGGCGTTCCGGTCTGCGTCAGGGTGTATTTTTCGTCGTGCCGGACGTCATAGAGAACGGTCACCGTTCCGCTGCTGTCGGTGCTGAAGGTGCCGAGCGACCCGTCTTCCTCGTGGCTCAGGGTGAATTGCCCTCCCGCGAGCGGCTGGCTCGTCTTCATGTCCAAGAGTCGGATCGACACGCCCTCTGAGCGGGTATTCTCGACCGTGTCGATGCGGGTATTGCCGGGCGCGGGAATGTCGGGGGATGTGCTTTGTGCCGTGCCGGGGGGGTATTCCACAAAGTATTCGTTTTCCGACGCCTTACCGGTCTGCTTGTTGACCGACTGAATCGCAATATGACTGTCCTCCTCGACCGGCGTCACGCTGCGATAGTTACTGACGACGCCGTCCGCACCGACTGTCGGACCGGTCACGGCAACCTCGCGGATCACATAGTCGTCAAGGGTCTTCCCCTCCTGCAGCGACCCGAAGAAATACCTCACGGAGGTGGCGGGATGGGCGATCTGTCTGACGGAACCCTCCAGCAGTCTGCCGTCTACATATACCGCGGTGTAGACCGGATCATGCGAATCCACAAAGGGCGCGTCACTCCAGATTTTATTGACTCTGATCTCGAATCCCCTTCTGTTCCTGACATACATGGTGGGGGATTCATTGGCTCTGACCCAGCCGGTATTCTCATCGCAGTCGTCCAGCAGGTAGGTGCCCTCCTGCCGCTGGTAACCGATAAGCTGATAGCCCAGCGGCATTTCACTGTCCCTCTCGACCACACGGAATCTCGTTCCCACGGGGAGTCCCGGAACGCCCACGTCATAGCCGGCGGGAATCATGGAAATCGCGCCGTTCATGGACGTTTCAAAGGTCGCCGCCTTGCGCTCCGCTTCGGTGAGCATGGCCAGCTCCGGCTTACCGAGGGAGATGAATTGCTGGCTGTCGGCGTCCCACCGGCAGAGATTGCCTTCGGGGTTGCGGACGTGGTACTTGTGCATATTCGCGGGCTTGAGCACGTCGTCCGAGCCATTGGAAAGATAGATGCGGTAGGTGAACCGCGTGTCGTCCTGCCCGGCGGGAATGAGATTGCCCTCCCCGTCATAGAGCTGCTTCCAGATGCTCAGGGTGCGGATGGAAGCGCTGTCCACATGGTTTTCAAAGACCACCGTCGGCCTTTCGCTGACCTTCAGCCAGCCGGAGTCAAATAGCCTGCGCTTGGTGTTGCCGATGGATTCGCCCTCCACCTCTGCGCCGTTGACCCGCACCGTATCGTAAACCTCTGTGTTCACGCCGCATTCAATGACCTTGTATTCGATGGTATTGGCGGGGAAATGAATCTCCGCGCTCCTGCCGGGGTTGATGAAATACACCGAACGGTAGGAATAGGGACTGTTGGGCGGCGTGTATTCCTCGGCGTAATCCACCAGCTCGGAGGAATACTGGTAGGTGACGTTGATATTCTCGTCGTCGCTCTCCAGCAGATGAATGTTTCCCTGATCCTCGTCCTTGTACCAGATCTGATAGGGGTATTCCATCCGCCGGAAGTCAAGATCCTCCGAGCCGGTGACCTGCTTGGTAAGAAGCACGTGTCCCGGCGTGATGTAACTGAGATTGAAGCGCATATGCAGATTGGAGGCGCCGCCGCCGCGTTCCATATAGAATCCCCTCATGGTGTGGGCGGAATAATCCTTGAAGATAACCTCGCCGTCATAGAAGTATTTCTTCAGATAGGCGTTGACCTCGCTTTCGCTCGCGGCGGGGTTGCGCTTCTTGTAATTCAAGCGGAAAATGGCTCTCAGATTGGTGCTGTTTCCGTCCGCTGTGACGTCGCCGGTGGAGAAATTGACCGTGCCGGTCAGCGCGGAATGAATACCTCCCAGATCTATGATAAGTTCGTCGTCAACATAGAGCCAGAAGTCGTCGTCCCCTCTGAAATCAAACACGATGTCGTGTCCCCAGGCGTCCTTACCGCTTGGCGTCTGGACGAAGGACGCGCTGATCTCCATGCCGTTGGCGTAATTGGGATTGGTTCCCACGGTGTGAAGCTTTTCGTACTTGCGGGGATCGCTTTCGGGCAGCAGACCCACTGTTTCATCGCCCAGAACAGCCCCCGCGCCGTACAGGTTTTCGGGATTCCGGTAGGAATAGACCCCCGCCGTGATGGTGTCGTAGGGGAAGAACTGCCCATGCCTGAAGGTCGATCGTTCGTAATTATCGGCTGTGCCCAGTTCCTTGTAGACCCTGAACGTATTTCCCACCGTGCCATCGTCATTGACCAGCGTGGCAAAATTCTGGCAACTGTCATATTCAAAGTAGCCGCTGGTGTCATAGATATTCTGAAGGAAGAGGTGATTGACCTCCTCCGCGCCCGTGAAAAGACCTGACAGTGAACGCCCCGACCGGGTGGCGACGGGATAGCCGTTCTGCTCCAGATGGGTGGAAAGCAGCCCACGGTTGTTACCCGTCCCGACCAGCACACTGTTCTGCACCGACGCGTTGGGATAGTCGATCATCTTCATGGTGATGCCGTACCGTAAGTTGTCGATGGTGTCCACCTTATGAAGCGTCTTGAGCGGCTCATTCATGACCGCAAAGTAAAATGTGCTGGCATTCTCATGGTTGTCCGATACAATCCGCTCATTGGCAATGTCCGACTTCACGCCCGCAAAGGCATAATAATCCTCGTCCCACGCCAGAATGGTGGAGTAGTAATGATTCTCGCGCCGGCCGGGGAGATTGATGCCGATCTTTTTGTCCGAAAGGATCTGTCCGTCCCTGAACTTCGGGGCGATGAACTTGCGTGAATAGGAATTGTACAACTCGTAATAATATTGGGGCGAGCCGTCGTCATATTGGTATTCGATCAGCGTCCACAAGAGGGTGTTGATCTGATTGCCGACCCACATGATGTCATCGCCGCGTTCATAGCAGGGATACAGACTGCCATCGTGATCCACCGCGTAGAATTCGTATGCCTTGTGGTCGTCATTCCAGATGCGGGTGTAAAGAATCACGCTCGCGCCGTTCGGGGTTTCCGAAACGCTGATTTTGTCGGCGGAATAGGTCACGTAGTCGTCCTGGCTCAGCCCGGATTTTTCTGTGAGCCACAGCCACTGGGCAGGCTTGCCGGAAGCGTCGGCTTCCGTGATGAAGACATCCTCCGAGTAGGAAATAGCCCTTCCTCCCGCGCTGAGCATGATCTGGCCGCCTTTCGGCGTGACCCTGACAGCGGACGCGTCCGCTTCATCCGTCAGGCTGAGGGTCTCCCCTATCTTCATGTACCGGGTCTGCCCGCCGACCTGCGCGGATATCCTGTAGCGATCGCTCCCCACGGAATGGAAGGTCCATAGGGTGATATCGCAGTCTTCCGCTACAAATAAGGTGTCCCTGCGGTTGTCGGAACGCACGATCATGGTTACCATCGAAAGACAATTGTCGTTTTCGTCCGCCATAAGAGCATTGCCGTCCACGCCTGTGTGATAATGGGTCAGGCCGTAGCTCTTGCCGTCAAGAGCGTAACAGTCATCCGGGGGATTCCCGATGTCCGCATGGTAAATGAAAAGGCTGGCGTTGTCCGTATTGCCTGTGTCCGTCCAGTAGCGGATGCCCTTGCCGCTCCCGGAATGCTGAAGCCATTTGTTCTCGTCTGCCTTCTTCAGGTAGAAGGAATCGGTCTTTCCGCCGTCGCTGACGGTAAAGAGATCGGCATTGTCGCTCAGCAGCTCCAATTCGTTATTCTTGCTGTTGTGGAGATACTTTTTCGCGTTGCCGACGTAGGTGTAGATTTTATACGTTTCTCCTTCCTTTTCAAAGAACCATACGTCCGCTGTGTTGACGTCCGATGTGACTTTCAGCGCGCCGTTGCTGTTGAGCGCGTTCTGGAAATAATGGCCGCCCCCGCTGTCGGCATAGCAGATAAAGAATCCGAATCCCGCTCTTTCCCCTGTCAGTCCGGAAACAGACGTGACAGGTCCGAGATCGCCCGGATCATACGGCTCCGGCCCGCTGACAATGGCGTAAACGCTGAAGCCTGTCGCAAAAAAGCCTATCTTCCCCTCCTCGACCTTGATACCGGTGATCTGCTCACGTGTACCGTCATCTTTAATGTGCCATACCTCTGTCACGCCTTCCGTGACAATTGACGGATCAGTGATCTCCACCCTGATAGGTCGCGTGGCGTCCGGCTGGAATTCATTCTCACCGTCGAGAATGGTTATGTTGTAGGCGGCAATGACAGAAGCGTCGCTGTCGGCTTCCTCTGAAATATCGTCCGGTTCTGGATACCTCCGGCATCATGCCGCAAAGCGCAATGCTTCGGTCCGTGTCCGCTTCATCAGGGAAAAGCTCGAGGCCCTGATGGCAAAGCTCGACGCTGATCGCATCGTGGCCTTCCGCGTCAATAATGCCTTCGGGATCAGCTTCGATGAACAGATGCCCGTAAGTGTCATCCGAATCGGAAACCGGCACACAGACGGATTCATTCTGCTGATCCGCTCCCGCGCTGACACTGGCGACATTATCGACCACGTGCAGGAAAGCAAGCGCGAACGCCGCACACGCAAGAATCAGAATGCCGCAGCCTGCTCTGACCAGCAGTCTGCGAGGGCTGACCCTGCTGCCGGAATGCCGCCGGAATGCGCCGTCTGCGCGTGATGCGGTGCCGTTGTTTTTCGGTTTATTTGTCACTCTTCATTCCTCCATTTCACAAGAATTTCCGAAAATGTGCGTCTGGATAATCTAGCTGTAATATTCAACTGTAATAGGACAATAATCACATTCTCACTATTATTGTATCATGTTTACACGACTAATTCAATACATTTCTGTAGATTATTACCTGTACATATGTAAAATTTTGGTTGGTTTTCACCTGATTTATTTTAGGCATAATCAACAGATGCGTTGAAAATATGACAGAAACGAGAATAGAATCCGGCTGTATTATATCTCATTTGCGGAATTGTATATTTCTCCTTCGTGAAGAATTGATCCTGAATTGACACCATCCGAGGGCTGACGGCAGGCCAATCCATAGGAAAGAATAAAGAAAAAATAAAAAAAATGCGCAAACCCCTTGACACTGGCCGAGATATGTGGTATAATGCCATTCGTTCGGAGTTGCAGCGTTTAAAAATGCTGATGTGGCTCAGTTGGTAGAGCAGCTGATTCGTAATCAGCAGGTCAGGGGTTCAAGTCCCCTCATCAGCTCCATTT
>CADCON010000148.1 GCA_902803035.1 uncultured Ruminococcus sp. | reverse complement strand
GACATCATCTCCCATCGCCACCACGTGTCAGAAAGCCGGCCGCCAATGCCCATGCACAGCCGCGCCGCGCAGTTTGCGCCGTTTGCCGCGCTCACCGGATACGACGACATGATCAGCGAGTCGGCGCGTTATACGGAGGAAACGCCTGATCTGAGCGAAAGTCTGACCGCGGAGCTGAATGACCGGCTGGTATTTCTTCTCAGCCGCGCCGAACCTCCGGTGGTGACATTGACCTATTTTTTGCCCGATGCCCGGAAATCCGGCGGACGGTACATGACCTTTACCGACCGGCTTGTGAGATACGATCCCTACAAACGCCGTCTGCTTTTTGCCAGCGGACTTGCGGTGCCCGTCGGACGCATTACGGGGGTGGAAAGCGACGTGCTTGACGCCCTCGGATTCTGACGCATAATGCCAATGACCGGCGGCATCCGTTGCCGCTTGGCAGCTATTATCCGCTTAACAGCGAAAAGAAAGTTTTCGCCAATCATTGATTTTTGTGAAAGACCATAGTATAATGAAAAAGCACAATGCTGACCGGGTCAGGTTTTTATTACATTCAAGCGCAACGCTTCCGGGAAGGCGGAAAGTGACAGTCATGCGGAAGAAGGTGATTCTGATGAAGATGGAATACACAAAGCCCGAAATGGAAATCACCGAGTTTGAGGAAGGGGTCATTGTGGTGACGAGTGCCTGCAATTCCGATGACGGTTTTGGCACGCCAGTCCCGATGTAAGAGCCTGTCCGGAAAAAAACGTCTTGACTTTTTGATGCGGCTGTGTTAAAATTACTTCTGAAGTATCATCTGACGGGTCTTCAACCGTCGGTGAACCGGAAAAGACTCCGCTTTTTTGGAAAGCCCGGCAGGGAGTATGCACCGTGGACTGGAAGTGCATTCGGGGGAGTAGTAAGCGTGGGAACACTTTTCCGTGAAGAATTTAACAGGTCAATGCAAAGCGGGCGTGATTTCTGACACGCCAATTTGGGTGGCACCGCGGGTTATTGTCAACAAAAGCCCGTCCCAAGAATCGATCGTGATTCATGGGACGGGCTTTTTGCTATTTATTTTTGAAAATCAAACTGGAGGTCATTCTATGTACAGAACACATTACTGCAACGACATCCGCGAATCGGATATCGGCGCGAAGGTTCAGCTCTGCGGCTGGGTAGACACCATCCGCGACCACGGCGGCGTGATCTTTGTCGATCTGAGAGATTACACTGGCATTACACAGACTGTCGTTCACGACGAGTCGCTTCTGGCCAATGTCAATAAGGAGTGCGTCATCACCGTTACCGGCACCGTCGCCGAGAGAGATCCCGAAACCGTCAACGAAAAGCTCGACACCGGCAAGGTGGAGCTGGTGGTGGAATCCCTGACCCTTCTGGGCAAGTGCCGGAATATGCTGCCCTTCGACATCAGCGATTCCAGAGGAACGCGCGAGGACGTGCGCCTGAAATACAGATATCTCGACCTCAGAAGCGACCGCCTTCACAACAATATCGTCCTGCGCTCCCATATCATCCGCACGATGAGAAAATGCATGGAGGAAAAGGACTTTCTGGAGATTCAGACCCCTATCCTGACCGCCTCCTCGCCCGAAGGCGCAAGGGACTTCCTCGTCCCCAGCAGAAAGCACAAGGGCAAGTTTTACGCGCTGCCGCAGGCGCCCCAGCAGTTCAAGCAGCTTCTCATGGTGTCCGGCTTCGACAAGTATTTCCAGATCGCGCCCTGCTTCAGGGATGAAGACGCGCGTCAGGACAGAAGCCCCGGAGAATTCTACCAGCTCGACTTTGAAATGGCGTTCGCTTCGCAGGAGGAAGTGCTGGAGGTCTGCGAAGACGTGATCTATGAGGTGTTCAGCACCTATTCCGACAAGAAGATCAGCGAAAAGCCCTTCAGAAGAATCACCTACAAGGACGCGATGATGCAGTTCGGCTCCGATAAGCCCGACCTGCGCAACCCGCTGCGCATTATCGACCTCACCGATTTCTTCGCCAAGGTGGACTTCCCGCTCTTCAAGGGCAAGCCGGTCAGGGGCATTGTCGCCAATTGCTTCGGTCAGAGCAGGAAATTCTTTGAGGATTCGCTGAAATTCGCCACCTCCATCGGCATGAAGGGTCTGGGCTACCTGACGCTCACCGCCGGGGAATTCAAAGGCCCCATCGCCAAATTCCTTTCCCCCGAACAGAAGGAAGAGATCACCGCGCTCTCCGGCATTAAGGAGAACGAAACGCTCTTCTTCATCTGCGACTCCAAGACCATCGTCAACCGCGAGGCGGGACAGATCCGGACGTGGCTGGGCGAGAATCTCGGCATCATCGATCAGGATTCCTTTGAATTCTGCTTTGTCGTGGACTTCCCGATGTACGAGATCGACGAGAGCACCGGCAACACCATTTTTACCCACAATCCCTTCTCCATGCCGCAGGGCGGTCTGGAAGCCCTTGAAACCAAGGAACCCACCGAGGTGCTCGCTTATCAGTACGACCTGGTGTGCAACGGCATAGAGCTTGCCTCCGGCGCGGTGAGAAACCATGACATCGACATCATGCGCAAGGCGTTCGAGATCGCCGGCTATTCCGACGAGGAACTCAAGGCACGCTTCAGCGCGTTGTATACCGCGTTCCAGTACGGCGCGCCGCCGCACGCGGGCATGGCCCCCGGCGTGGACAGAATCGTCATGCTCCTCGCCGACGAGGAATCCATCAGGGACGTTATCGCCTTCCCGCTCAACGGCAACGCGCAGGATCTGCTTCTCGGCGCGCCGGGCGAAGTCACCGAGCAGCAGCTTCTGGAGGCCAACATCAGCATCAGGGAATAATGACGCTTGAAAAAAGGGGATTATACAATGACTGTTGAAAATCTGAAGGCTCTTGAGAGCCTCAACGAATTCAGACTGACCGAGGCGGAGGAGGAGAAGGCACTGGCGGTTTTCCGCTTCATGGAGGGTGAAGCGGCGGCGCTTCAGTCCGTCAACACCGAAGGCACGGAGGTTATGGTACACTGTATGCCCATGACCAATATCTTCCGCGAAGACGTGCGCGAGCAGGCATTCACAAGGGATGAACTGCTCGAAGGCGCGCCGGAGCACAGCGGCGACAGTTGGATCGTTCCCAGACTGGTGAAGTGAGGTGGCGGAAATGAATTATTTTGTGACTGAAATCGACCGCGCCGGCACGGTGGCGGTTGACGATACGATTCTTGTGAAGGGCTGCGAAGCCAAGGCTGGTTCCCACATTCTGGACGGCTTCGTGCCGCTCTTCAGCTCCGACGCGGTGGAACGCCTGGTGAAGGCGGGTTTCACGCTCAGGGGAAAGACCCACACCGGCGAATTCGGTCTTGACATCGCGGGCGAGACCTCCTATCACGGCGTATGCAAAAAGGCGGACGGCACCCTTTCCACGGCTGCCGCAGAAGCGGTCGCGGCAGGCGCGGTGAAGCAGGCTCTCTGCGTGGATGTGAACGGCGCGCCCCGCCGCGGCGCGGCTCTTTCGGGCGTGGATTTCCTCAAGCCGACCTACGGCACGGTGTCCCGTTACGGCATCATTCCCACCGCCTGCTCCGGCGAACAGGTGGGCGTATGCGCTGCCAACGCGGAGGATGTGGAGGAAGCGCTTTCCGTCATAGCCGGTCACGACGGCAAGGACGGCACCAGCCTTCCGGCGGAGAAATACGAATACGCCGCCGATAAGGACGTTGCCGGCATGAAGATCGCCCTTGTGAAGGAGCTGTACGACGCGGCGGACGAAGGCGTCAGGGCCGCGATCGACGCCTTCAGGGCAAAGCTGGAAAAAGCCGGCGCGACAGTGGAAGTCATTCCGGTTACCGATGTGAAGGCATACGCGACCGCGTGGCAGATCATGCTTTCGGCGGAAACCTGCAACAATATCTCCCGTTACGACGGTGTGAAATTCGGCTACCGCGCGCCCGTCTACAAGGACATCGACGAGCTGTATGTCAATTCCCGCACCGAGGGAATGGGCTTTACCGCCAAGATGAATGTGCTTTTCGGCTCCGATGTGCTTTCCAAGAACAGGTACATGAGCTGCTATGACAAATCGCTTCGCCTTCGCAGGCTTGCATCCGAGAAGATGAAGGAAATATTCGCGGGCTTCGACGCGGTGCTCTGCCCCGCCATGAGCGCGCTCTCCGTTCCGGCATACGACCTTGCGGAAACCTTTGAGAGGACGGAAAGGGAGCTTCTCTTCACGACCATCCCCAACCTGACCGGCATCCCGGCAATGGTGACGGGCGGCGTTCAGCTCTGGGCGGCGGCGTTCGGCGAAAGCACCCTTCTGAGCATTGCCGCGACGGCAGAAAGGATGGCTGACTGATGAAATACGAAGTTGTGATCGGTCTTGAAACGCACGTGGAGCTTTCGACCAAATCCAAGATTTTTTGCGCGTGCGGCGGCCATTCCGAAGCCGACCAGCCCAACGACTGCGTGTGTCCCGCCTGCTGCGGTATGCCGGGTATGCTGCCTGTCACCAACAGACACGCCGTCGAGCTGGCGGTCAGAGCCGGCATTATGCTGAACTGCAGAATCAATCAGTACGCGACGTTTGACAAGAAGAGCTATTACTATCCCGATCTTCCCTGCGCCTACCAGATTACCCAGTGGTTTCACCCGATCTGCACGGAGGGATATGTCGATGTTCCCACAAAGCACGGCGTCAGCCGCATCGGCATCAAGCAGATTCACATGGAGGAGGACGCCGGCAAGCTGGTTCATGACGACTGGGCGGACGTGACCTACGTCGATTTCAACCGCACCAGCGTTCCGCTGATCGAGATTGTCAGCAAGCCGGACTTCCGCAGCGCGGAAGAGGTGCTGGGCTACCTCGAAAAGCTGAAGGCAATGCTCCGCTTCGGCGGCATTTCGGAATGCGAAGAGGGCGCCATGCGCTGTGACGTGAATATCTCCATCCGCCCCGAGGGCAGCACGGAGCTGGGCGTCCGCAGCGAGATCAAGAATATGAGCTCACTCACCGCCATCGAACGGGCGATCAAGTACGAGGTTGCCCGCCATATCGACGCGGTGGAGAGGAATACCGAAACGCTCGTGCAGGAAACCAGACGCTGGGACGATATGAAGAACCGCACTTTCGCCATGCGCAACAAGGAAACCGCCGCCGATTACAGGTACTTCCCCGACCCCAATCTCATGCCGGTCGTGGTGGACGACGAATGGCTCAAGGAAATCAGGGACAATATGCCCGCCACCATCGAGCAGAAAACGGCGGAATATGCCTCGATGGGACTTTCCGGGCAGGATATCGCCTCGCTGGTGTCCGAGAGAAGGCTCTGCGATCTCTTCGACGCGGTGGTCGCTTCGGGACGCAGACCCGCGGATACGGCGGCATGGATTCTCACCGACTGCGCCGGTATTCTCCGCAGGGGCGGCAAGGTGATCGGTGAGCTGGATATCGCTCCCGAAGCCCTCTCGTATATCATCGGCATGGTGGACGAGGGCAAGATCAACCGCGGCGTGGGCAAGAAGGTGCTCGGCGCGGTGATCGAGAAGGGCGTGTCTCCCGAACAGTATGTCAAGGAACAGGCGCTCGACGCCAAGGTGGACGAATCGCTGATTCTGGACACCGTCAAGACCGTTCTCACCGAAAACGCCAAGGCGGTGAGCGATTACCTCGGCGGCAAGGAAAAAGCTCTTCAGTCGCTCTTCGGCAGTTGCATGAAGGTGCTCAGGGGCAAGGGCGATCCCGCCGCGATCAGAGAGATTCTTGTGAGAGAAATAGAAAAGCTGAAATAAATCGGCTCATATAGAATGTAAAGGCCGCGTCCGGAAGATTTTTCACATCCGGGCGCGGTTTTTTCGGATGACAATTTTACGTCGGTAATATTCAATCATTCTTGACATCGTCATATCCTTATGGTAAAATGAAAAGAGCAGGGCAGTCAGGGATGAGGGCCTTGTGAAAAGACAAACAGAATATCTGAATCCGATGAGAGTGTGACAAGATGAATATTTCAAATCTATTTTCTCTTTTTTGCGGAATGGCACTGTTTTTGTTCGGAATGTCGCTGATGGGCGATGGATTGAAACGGACGGCGGGCGGCAAGTTTGAATTGCTTCTCGCCAAGCTGACCGACACGAATCTCAAGGGGCTGCTTCTTGGTACGGGCGTTACGGCGATCATTCAGTCGTCGTCGGCAACCTCGGTCATGGCAGTCGGCTTTGTCAACTCCGGCATGATGAAATTCAGGAGGGCCATACCGATTGTTCTCGGCGCCATTCTGGGGACAAGTATCACCGGCTGGGTGATCTGTCTTTCCGAAATCGGCGGCGGGGACGGCTGGGTCTCCCTGTTTTCCACCGCTACGCTGACGGGCATTATCGCAATTGTCGGCATTTTCATCCGTATGTTCAAAAAGAAGTACGACAATGTCGGCGATATCATGCTGGGATTTGCCGTGCTGATGGTGGGTATGAGCAATATGAGCGGCGCGGTGGACCCTCTCAAGGAAAGCCCCGCGTTCATCGACATTCTTACCATGTTCTCCAATCCGGTGGTCGGCATTCTGGTGGGAATTGTCTTTACCGCCATTCTTCAGAGCGCGTCGGCGTCTGTGGGTATCCTTCAGGCACTCACCGTGACGGGTGCGATTGATTTTCACACCGCTCTGCCGATTATCTTCGGCATATCCATCGGCGCGGCGCTCCCTGTTCTGCTGTCCGCCATCAGCGCGAGCACTAACGGCAGGCGCACGGCGTGGGTGTATCTGATCATCTCGGTGCTGGGCGTCGTGGTCTGCGCTCCCGTGTTTTACATACTGGACGCGTTTCTGCATTTCCCGTTCACGACCATGACCATGAGCACCGTATCCGTCGCGCTGGTCAACACGGTGTTCCGGTTCTTCAATGTTGTCGTGCTGTACCCCTTCATTGTTCCGATAGACAAGATGACCTGCTTCATGATCAAGGAGAAGGAAGAGGACGACGATTCGCAGGAGCTGGAGCCTATCGCGCTGGACGAGCGTTTCCTTCCTTATCCCGCGCTGGCGATCTCCCAGTCGCAGAAGGCTGTGTTTGACATGGCGCTCACCGCGCAGAAGAGCATTCACGCCTGCTTCGACCTCCTCAGGGATTACGATGAGGAAAAATTCGCCAAGGTGCAGCGGTATGAAAAGCTCGGCGACCTCTATGAGGACAGCATCGGCACCTACCTCATGAAGCTCTCCAAGAGCGAGCTGACCAATGACCAGAGCAACAATGTCTTCAAATATCTTCATTCGCTGTCCTATCTTGAGCGGCTGACCGACCATGCCATGATCATCGGGTTTGTCGCCCGCGACAAGAGCGAGAACGGCATCGTCTATTCCGAGGACGCGCAGGCGGAGCTTGCGGTGATGGAGCAGGCGGTCAATGAGATCGTCGGCATTACGGTTGACGACTTCATTCACAACCGCTGGCGTACCGACGGCAGGGTGTCCGCGCTGACAATGGTCATCCGTTCGCTTTGCAGCCAGGCGGAGGTCAATCATGTGGAGCGTCTTCAGTCCGGCGTCTGCACCATCAAGCAGGGCACGGAATTCAATGAGCTGCTGACCAATTTCGAGCGAATCGCGGTTCACTGCTCCAAGGTCATTTTTGCCATGATCGAGGCGCACGACGAGAGCTACAGCATTCACGTCGACAATCTCGGCACCGAGCTGAAGGCGAGCCTTTCGGACGAGCTGATCGACCAGTACAGGCAGAAATACAAACTCAGAAGACTCGACAACAAGGGCGCGGAGGAAATTCCCGCCGCCGCCACGGTCTGAGAATCTGATCCCCCTCCGCGTCACAAAAGAATCCATTACGCCCCGCAGGTGTCATGCATGATCCGCGGGGCGTTTTTTTGTATGGTTTTTTTCGATAATCCGAAAAATAATTGAATATAATGGTGACGGTGATATTGAAGTTTTTGTATTGATGTGATATAATAATAAAATAGTATGCGTCTGAGAGGAGATAAAATGGAACAGGGCAAAACGGTAAAGATTATTGTCGCGGCGCACAAGGTGTTCCGTATGCCTGAGGACGAAATGTATGTCCCTTTGTATGTGGGGGCGGAAGGCAGACAGGACAATGATGGGGAGCCGCTGAAAAAAGGCTTTTCTCTGGACAATTCCGGGGACAATATATCCATCAGGAATCCCGGCTACTGCGAGCTGACCGGGCTTTACTGGGCGTGGAAGCATCTGGACGCCGATTATATCGGACTGGCGCACTACCGCAGGCATTTCAGCGCCCGCAGGACACGCGACCCCTTTGACGGCGTGCTGCGGTACAGCGATCTTCTTCCGAAGCTCGGCAGGATAAGGGTTTTCGTGCCCCGCAAGAGAAGGTATTTTATCGAATCTCTCTACGACCATTACAGACACACGCATTACATCAGCCAGCTCGACGAAACGCGCGCCATTATCGGCGAGAGGTATCCGGCATACCTTCCGGCGTTCGACAAAGTGGTCAGGCGCACGTGGGGGCATATGTTCAATATGATGATCATGGAGCGCGGGTTGGTTGACAGGTACTGCGCGTGGCTGTTTGACGTGCTGTTTGAGCTGGAAAGGCGGGTCAGCGAGGGAAAGGTGAAAATGCCGGAGCTGTCGCCCTTTCAGGCGAGATTCTACGGCAGAATCAGCGAAATACTTTTCAATGTCTGGCTGGAGCATTGTCTGGCGGACGGCACGCTGGACAGGAAGGAAATCTGCGAGATCCCCTGCCGCTTTATGGAAAGGGAAAACTGGGGTCGGAAGGTTTTCGCCTTCCTGAAGGCCAAGTATTTCGGCGTAAGATATTAGGCACTGTTCAAAAATAATCTGAACAATCTGGCTTGTCTTTTTCGCCTATGACTGCGTTGTCAAAGCTTGGAATACACCAAGTATTCCCGCGCTTCTCCGCCTTGTCATAGACAAAAAATCCCGCGCCATCTTTGTCTATCTTATTTCCTCACAGTGCCTTAGTGTGAGCTTGGGCGGGCATTCCGCGCTTTACGGAGGGTGATGTATGGGCCTGATCGAATTATTCTCAACGGCTGATCAGTTCAAGCAGCCGCTGAACGCTGACGGAACGGTTCAGCTCATCGGCGGACTGCTGGAAAGGTATCAGAAGTATCTTATCGCCATCGCGGAGGATATCATCTCGGTCTGCGAAGAGGAAAACATCGCCTATCACCTCACGGGGGGAAGCGCACTGGGCGCGGTCAGGCACGGGGGCTTCATTCCGTGGGATGACGATATGGATATCGACATTCTCGGCAGCGATTTTGACCGGTTTGAGAAGGCGTTTCTGGCGAGATTTTCCGACAAATACTGGCTTCACACCTACAAAAAGAAAAATTACGGTATTCTGGTGAGCCGCGTCAGGCTCAAGAACAGCGTTTTCCGCACGAGGGAGGACGCGTACAACGACGAATGCGGATTCTTTGTGGATATTATCCGCATTGAAAACACCTTCGACAATCCCGTCCTCAGATTCATTCATGGCATGGAATGCATGAGAATGGGTTTTTTACTGTCGTGCAGGAATTATTTCCATTACCGGAAGCGGGTCCTCGCAATGGCGGGAAACAATAAAAAGCTGATTTCCGTGCTGAAGACCAAGATATTCATCGGCAGGCTTCTCAGCTTCCGCTCGCTCGACAGGTGGGCGGAGAAGACCCAGCGGTGCTACAGCCGCTGCAGGAACAACCGCTCTGTCTATGTGTCGGTTCCCGCGGGAAGGCGGCATTTCTTCGGCGAATTGTACCGGCGCGACGG
The DNA here is from genome assembly GCA_902803035.1 of uncultured Ruminococcus sp. Taxonomy (GTDB): domain Bacteria; phylum Bacillota; class Clostridia; order Oscillospirales; family Acutalibacteraceae; genus RUG762. The sequence continues at coordinate 7,841 of CADCON010000148.1, read as the reverse complement.
CTTTGTCGAAACGGTCAGAATGAATTTCGAGGGGCATTGGTGGAACGTGCCGAAGGACTATGACGCTTATCTCAGGAATATGTACGGCGACTATATGCGGCTCCCCGCGCCTGACAGGCGGGAAGGGCACGTGATTCTTGAGATAAAATTTCCGGAGGACATGGAACCGTCCTCCGATGGCGGACAGGATGCGTGAGAAGATGAAAAGGATCGCCATATTTGACACCGCCCTCGGTTCCAGCAATCTGGGGGACGAAATCATCATGGACGCGGTCATGCGGAATATGGGAGAACTGTTTGAAAGTCATTTTTCCCTGCGGCTTGCCACCCATGTCAGGAATTTCTCCCTCGCGCAGATGCTTCGCCGCAATTCCAAGGTCAGCTATTTTGTCAACGCCGACTGGAAATTCATCTGCGGCACTAATCTCATCGCGCAGAACCGGATCGGCAAGGTGAATGCCCAATGGCAGCTCTGCCCGTCCAATCTTCCGGTCTACCGAAATTGTGTACTCATCGGCGCGGGAACCACCGGCAGCACGGAAAAGCTCGACCCTTACGCCCGTTTTCTCTACGGAAGGGTGCTGTCGCGCGAAATCATTCACAGCGTCCGGGACGAGCTGACGCGCAGCATCGTCGAATCGCTCGGCTGCCGCGCGGTGAATACCGGCTGTCCTTCGCTCTGGGAGCTTACGCCGGAACGCTGCGCGCGGATTCCCGCCGGAAAGGGCGAACGCTGCGCGGTCAGTGTGAGCGGCTACCGTGACCAGACGGACGCGGCCGGCGACGCGGCCATGCTGGACATCGTCCTGCGCAATTACAGGGAAGTGCGGGCGTGGATTCAGACCACGGAGGATGAAGGTTACCTCGCCCTGCTGGAAAAGCGGCTGGGAATTCCGCCGCTGCCCAGACTCTGTTCGCTCGCGGCGTTCCGGGGATTCCTTCGCGGCGGCAGGACAGATTATGTCGGCACAAGGCTGCACGGGGGAATATTCGCCATGCAGAACGGCTGCCGCAGCCTGATCATCAGCATAGACCACCGCGCGGAAGGCTTCCGTGAAACCAATCATATTCCGTCTCTCCGCCGGCGGGATGTGGAATCGGAGCTTGAGGGCAGAATCAACAGCGAATTTGCGACTGAAATCCAGATCGACAGCCGTGCGGTTGCCGGTTTTAAATCTCAGTTTGTCGGGAGATAGGAGGAAACCATGACTCTGAATGAATTTTTGATGAAAGCAAAACGGCGCATGACCGCCTACTCGCACCAAGCGATACGCGGGTGCATTCCAATCGATCCCAATATGGTGCTTTTTGTTACGTTCCAAGGGAAATTTACCTGCAATCCGAAATACATCTGCCGCAGGCTGCACGAGATGGCGCCGGATGTGCGCTGCGTATGGGTGATTCCCGGCAGCGGGGAGAGAGCGGGATTCCCTGACTACGCGGAAACGGTGGTGTTCGGAACGCCGCAATACTTCCGCGCGCTTTACAGCGCGAAGGTGCTGGTGGACAACGGCTTCAATTTTGTCAGGCAGCCGTTTGCCAAGAAGAAGGGACAGTATTATATCGAAACCATGCACGGTTCCCTCGGCATCAAGCGCATCGACTCGTCCTCCAATACCAACGCCAAGCGCAACAGAATCGGCTACCGCTGCGGGGAGCTTTGCGATTATATCATTTCCAACAGCAGCTTTGAAACCGACGTCTACAGAAGCTCCTTCTGGGAAAAGACACCCGTGCTTCTTTACGGTCATGCCCGGAATGACGTCCTGGTCAGGGGCGCGGATATTTCGCCGGACGGCGGCAACGATCTCCGCGACAAGGTGCGTGTCTTTTACGGTCTGCCGGCGGACGCCAGGCTCGCGCTCTTCGCGCCCACCTTCGCGCGGCAGGCGTCCAAGGGCTTTGAGGCATTTGACGCGGGGCTTCTGCGGGACTGCCTGAAGGAGCGGTTCGGCGGGAAATGGTATATTCTCAAGCGGCTGCATCCCAAGGACTGCCGCAGCCGCAGCGTAAAGCCCGACCGGGATTATGTACTCAACGGCAATCTCTACACGGACATTCAGGAGCTGATGGTGGCGATTGATTTTGCCGTGACCGACTATTCGAGCTGGATATTTGATTATGTCATTACCAAGAAACCGGGTATCATCTACGCCCCGGACCTTGAGGAATACCAGAACAGCACGGGCTTCTATTACCCCATTACCGCCGCCCCGTTTCCGCTGGCGAAGGACAATGCCGCTGTGAAAAGAATTATCGGCGGCTTTGACATGAAGAAGTATGCCCATGACGTGGATCGCTTCCTGGAGGACAAGGGCTGCGTGGATGACGGGAGGGCGTCGGAGAGAGCGGCCGTCATGATCCGGAACCTTCTGGAGGACAGGCTGCCGGATGACGAACGAGGAGGACATTTTGAATAAATTACTCACTGTTTCGGTCGCTTGCTATAATGTGGAGGCTTATCTCCGTCAGACGCTGGATTCCTGCGTCGTTCCGGAGATCATGGACCGTCTGGAGGTCATTGTGGTCAACGACGGCTCGGAGGACGGCACCGCGGGCGTCGCAATGGAATACGTCCGGAAATGGCCCGGCACCTTCATGCTGATCAATAAGGAAAACGGCGGCTACGGCTCCGCCTTCAACGCATCGCTCAAAGCGGCTTCGGGCAGGTATTTCCGCCTTCTCGACGGCGACGACTGGTTTGACAGCGACGGGCTGAGAGAATTCATGGCCATTCTGGAGGACGCGCGGGAGGACATGATCATCACGCGCTTTCGCCGGGTCTTTGAATCCGACGGGCACACGGAGGAGCGCGACGAAGGGGAGAACATTCCCTTTGTCACCGGTACCTTTGAAGAGCTGCCGGATGACGCGTGGTTTACCATGCACGCCATCACCTACCGCACATCGCTGCTCAGGGACAACGGCGTGACCATCACCGAGCATTGCTTCTACACGGATCAGGAATACGACCTGCTCCCGCTTCGCTGGGTGAATACCGTCCGCGTCGCGCCCGTGACGCTCTATTGCTACCGCATAGGACGGAGCGAACAGAGCGTGAGCCTTGCGGGGCTGGAGAAGCACTACATGGAGCAGACAGCCGTTCTGAAGCATCTGTACGGCGTGTATTCCGGCGTTCATCAGAAGCGCACGAAGCGCGAATGTTACATCTACAGGTATTTTGTCAAGCGGACGCGCTTTCAGATCAGGACGTATCTGATCATCTCCGTGTCAGAGCAGCACAAGCGCGAGCTGAGGGAATTGGTGGATTACCTCAGGACGAATCAGCCTTGCATTTACCATGATCTGGTGAAGCAGTCCAGATTTGTCAGGCTTCTTGTGTGGAGCGGCTTTCGGGCGTACGGTCCGCTTCACGGGATTATGCTGAAAAAATACAGGTATTAGCCGCTGAACCGCCCGGGCGGCGGCGCAATGAAATGAAAGGCAGGAGCAACATGAATATCGGCGTCATCTTTGCCGGCGGCGTGGGCAGCCGGATGCACAGCAGGGATCTGCCCAAGCAGTTCCTTTCAATACACAACAAGCCAATCATCATTCATACGCTTGAATATTTTGAGCGCAACGCGGAAATAGACGCGGTGGTGATCGCCTGCGTGGCGGACTGGATTCCTCATATGGAGAAGCTGCTCTACCAATACCGCATTGAAAAGGTCAAGCGGGTGGTGAGCGGCGGCGCGACGGGGCAGCTTTCGATCTACAACGGATTGCTTGCCGCGCGGGAGGTCGCCGCGGGGCGCGACGCGATTGTGCTCATTCACGACGGTGTGCGCCCCCTGATCAATGAGGAGCTGCTGTCGGCCAATATTGCCAGCGTCAGGGAATACGGCTCGGCGATCACTTCGGCCGTTGTCAAGGAAACCATCGTTCTGGCGGGGGAGGACGGAATGGTGGAGGAAGTGCCTTCCCGCGCGCGTTCCCGGGTGGCAAAGGCTCCCCAGAGCTTCCGTCTGGAGGATATTCTCGCCGTCCATGAGAGGGCTTTGAGCGAGGGCGTCACCGATTCGATTGATTCCTGCACGCTCATGCAGTCCTACGGCTTCCGGCTGCATATGGTGGACGGCCCGTATGAGAATATCAAAATCACCACGCCGGACGATTTCTACACCATGCGCGCCATACTTGACGCGCGGGAGAACGAACAGATTTATGGGCTGCACGCGCCTGCCAATGAATAATTCCTTTGGCTTCGATATTGTTGCAATGTCAGGAAGTATCAGATGAAAAAGCAAAAATCATTAAAAAAGAACTTCGTTTATCATACATTACTGAAGATGTCAAGCGTCATCTTCCCGCTGATCACCTTCCCCTATGTTTCGAGAATTTTACGGCCGGCAGGTATGGGAAGGGTGTCGTTCGCGGTATCCCTGATTTCCTACTTCACCATGCTTTCGCAGCTGGGAATGCCAACCTACGGCATCCGCACCTGTTCTAAAGTGAGGAACAACCGTCTGGAGCTGACCCGCACGGCACATGAGCTTCTCGGCATCAACCTGATCATGTGCGTCGTATCCTATATGCTTCTGGCACTTGCGCTGCTGCTTCTTCCGGATTTATGGCAGGACAGGACGCTGTATGTGATTATCAGCTCGACCATTTTTCTCACGTCTATCGGTATGGAGTGGCTGTATAAAGCCCTTGAACAGTACCGCTACATAGCTTTGCGCTCCCTTGTGTTCAAGCTGATTGCCATGATCGCGCTTTTCTTGCTTGTCCACGACGGAGATGATTATGTCCTGTACGGCGCGATTTCGATTTTTGCTTCCTCCGCCTCCAACATTGTGAATTTCATCAATGCCCGCAGATTGATTGATTTCAGGCCCGTGGGGCATTACGATATGAAACGGCACCTGAAGCCGGTGGCGGTTTTCTTCGCTATGGCGTGCGCGACCACCATCTATACTCACATGGACACCATCATGCTCGGATTTATGCTGACCAAAAGCGACGTCGGCATTTACAATACGGCGGTGAGAATCAAGACCCTGCTGCTGAGTCTGGTCACCTCTCTCGGCGCCGTGCTGCTGCCGCGTTCCTCCTATTACATTGAAAAGAAAATGTGGAAGAAATTCCGCGTCGCCAGCAAGAAGGCATTGGATTTTGTATTCATTGTATCCTCGGCGTTCATGCTGTACTTCATGCTGTACGCGAGATTCGGCATTATGCTGTTTTCCGGCGGCTACTTTGAATCCTCGGTTCTTCCCATGCGAATTATCATGCCCACGCTGCTGTTTATCGGCGTGACCAATATCACGGGCATTCAGATCATGGTTCCGATGGGAAGGGAGAAATCCGTGCTGCTGTCGGAAGTGGTGGGGCTTGTGATCAATCTGGTCATCAATTCCCTGCTCATTCCGCGAATGGCGTCCACAGGCGCGGCCATCGGAACGGTGGTGGCGGAGGCGGCTGTGCTCGCGGTGCAGTATTTTGCCCTGCGGGGAGAGATCGGACGCGCGTTCCACGCGGTGTCTTACAAGAGAATCCTTCTGGGACTGGCGGTGGGAACCGTAAGCTCCTTCTGGGTGGCCTTTCTGGGTCTGAGCAACTTCATGACGCTCGCGCTGACGACCATTCTTTTCTTCGGGTCATATGGCCTGATTCTGTACGTGACAGGCGAATGGCTTGTACGCAGTCTTTCGGCGCAGCTCATCAAGCGGCTGAGAAAACGCGGGATTCTCAGGCAGAAGGAACCAGAGCAGCCGTAACATTTCCTTTGGGCAATCGAACGCAAGTGATATGAGGGAGAGATTGAGCATTGAAATATGATTATCTGATAGTCGGCGCGGGGCTTTACGGAGCGGTATTCGCGCACGAAGCGAAGGCGCGGGGCCAATCCGTGCTGGTGGTGGACAAGCGTCCGCATATCGGCGGAAACGTGTACACTGAGAATGTCAGGGGAATCCATGTGCATATTTACGGCGCGCACATCTTCCACACCAACGACCGGACGGTATGGGAATATGTCAACCGGTTCGCCGCATTCAACCGCTTTACCAATTCCCCGGTGGCCAATTACAGAGGGGAGCTGTATTCGCTGCCCTTCAATATGTACACCTTCAACAAGATGTGGGGCGTGGTCACCCCGCAGGAGGCGCGGGCGAAAATCGACGAGCAGCGGGCGGAAATCACCGGCGTTCCCCGCAATCTGGAAGAACAGGCAATTTCCCTGGTGGGGCGCGATATCTTTGAGAAGCTCATCAAGGGCTACACCGAAAAGCAATGGGGAAGGGACTGCCGCGAGCTTCCCGCCTTCATCATCAAGCGGCTGCCGGTCAGGCTGACCTTTGACAACAACTACTTCAACGCCCTTTACCAGGGCATTCCCATCGGCGGCTACACACGGATGGTGGAAAAGCTCCTGCAGGGAACCGAGGTGCGGCTTGATACCGATTATCTGGAAAACAAGGCGGCGCTTGACGCGCTTGCCGGAAGGGTGGTCTATACCGGCCCGATTGACGCGTATTTCGGCTACCGGCTCGGTCATCTCGAATACCGCAGCGTGCGCTTTGAAACCGAATGGCTGGATACGCCCAATTTTCAGGGCAACGCGGCTGTGAATTACACCGACCGCGAGACGCCGTGGACCCGGATCATCGAGCACAAGTGGTTTGAATTCGGCAGGGATGAAGAGGGCAGGGAAATTCCCGGAACGGTGATCAGCCGCGAGTACAGTTCCGAGTGGAAACCCGGCGACGAGCCGTATTATCCCGTGAATGACGACAGGAACAGCCGGCTTTACGCGCAGTACAGACAGCTTGCCGAAGCGGAACGCCATGTAATATTCGGCGGCAGGCTGGGCGAATACAAATATTACGACATGGATCAGGTGATTGCCGAGGCGCTCAGGCGCAGCGGGCAGGAGCTTGATGAATCAGGTGAACGGGGGTTTTTGAATTGACGGATATGAAACAATTCGAGGGAAAGCGCATTCTGATTACAGGCGCGACGGGACTGATCGGCCGCGCGCTGATCGGGCAGATATTTGAGTGGAACGAGCGCGCCGAGCGTCCTGTTGCGGCGGTCGCCCTTGTCCGCAACAGGCAGAAGGCGCAGGCGCTTCTGGGGGCGTACATTGACCGGGGGCTTGAAATACTGGTCGCCGACGTCCGCACGGTGCAGCCGGAGGACAGGGAAATTGATTACATCATTCACGCGGCGAGCCAGACATCCAGCAAGGCGTTCATTGAAAAGCCGGTGGAAACCGTGATGACCTCCGTCGTGGGAACGGCGAATATGCTGGAATTCGCGCGGGCAAACCGCGTGAAGGGATTCGTCTATCTTTCGAGCATGGAGGTCTACGGAACGCCCGCGACCGACGAGAAGATCGGCGAAAATCACCCCACCAATCTCAATGCCATGGCGGTGCGAAGCTGTTATCCCGAAAGCAAGAGAATGTGCGAGAGCCTTTGCGCCTCCTACGCTTCGGAATACGGCGTTCCGGCGTACGTGGTGCGGCTGACCCAGACCTTCGGACCCGGCGTGGGGTACGATGACGGCAGGGTGTTCGCGGAATTTGCGCGCTGTGCCATCGAGGGCAGGAATATCGTCCTCAACACCCGGGGCGAAACAAAGCGCAATTACCTTTACACCGAAGACGCCGCCGACGCGATCTTCACCGTGCTGGCAAAGGGCGCGCCGGGGGAGGCCTACAACGCCGCCAACGAATCCACCTATTGCTCGATATACGAAATGGCGTGTCTGGTGGCGAAGGAATGCGCGGGCGGAGCGATTGAAGTCGAGATCCGGGAACGTCCCGACGCGGCCAAGCTGGGCTATGCCCCGACCCTTCACATGAATCTCGATACGGGCAAGCTGCGTTCACT
>CADCON010000147.1 GCA_902803035.1 uncultured Ruminococcus sp. | reverse complement strand
GTCGGCGATCATCTCCCACCGTTCCGGCGATGAAGCGGTTCCCGCCCAGATCATCGAGGGCTTCTGCCGCTATCACAAATCGAGCGGCAAATCCTACAAGGGTCTGTGGTACCGCAGACGCAACGAGGCGGAGCTTTTCCTCACCGGCGATTACGCGATTGACCGCTCCAACAAATTCAAACTGCCTTCAGGCATCAGCTGGTCATAAAACCGATTCAGACTATCATCCTTTTTTATTTTTATTCTTCTCCTTTGCGGCGCGCCGGAGCGGGGCTTATAGCTCTGAACCCCGGCGCGCCGGTCTCTTTTCCGCAAAATTCATATATCGTACATAAACCAATCTTCCGGATGTGGTATAATAAGGTCATCTGATCCCGATTTGCTGTGCAGAAAGCAAGGGAACAGTACACCATTTCCGGAAGGTAGGTTTTTTTATTATGAAAAAGAATCCTGTAGTCACCATTCAGATGGCCGACGGCGGCGTCATCAAAGCGGAGCTTTACCCCGATACCGCCCCCAACACGGTCAATAATTTCATCAGCCTGGTCAAAAAAGGCTATTACGACGGTCTGATCTTTCACCGCGTCATTTCCGGCTTCATGATACAGGGCGGCTGTCCCGAAGGCACCGGCATGGGCGGCCCCGGTTACACCATCAAGGGCGAATTCTCCCGCAACGGGTTCAGGAATGACCTCAGGCACACGCCCGGCGTTCTCTCCATGGCGAGAACCAATCTTCCCAATACCGCCGGCTCCCAGTTTTTCATCATGCACGCCCCCGCCCCCTACCTTGACGGTCAGTATGCCGCCTTCGGCAAGGTCATCGAGGGCATGGAAGTCGTCAATGCCATAGCCGGAACCGAAACCGACCGCGACGACCGCCCGCTGCGCGATCAGGTCATGGAGAAGGTCACCGTGGAAACCTTCGGCGAGGAATACCCGGAGCCGGTCAGATACAGATAATCCAAGCCATCCGGGCGCAATAAGGAGTGAATTCAATTGATCAGAAAATTGCTTGCCTCCGTCAGAGAATACAAACGCGCTTCCGTCCTCTCCTTTCTGTTTATTGTCGGCGAAGTGGTCATCGAATGCCTGATTCCCTTCATCACAGCCGATCTTGTCAACCGGCTGAAGGGTGATCTGGACATGAAATCGCTGCTGCTCACCGGCACGCTGCTTGTCTTCATGGCGGTTGTTTCACTTGCCTGCGGCGGGCTGGCTGGCTATACAAGCGCCAAGGCGTCGGCGGGCTTTGCCAAGAATCTGCGGCACGACGTCTTTGACCGGGTGCAGGATTTTTCCTTTGAAAACATCGACAGATTTTCGTCCTCGTCACTGGTCACGCGCCTGACGACCGACATCGCCAACGTGCAGATGGCCTACATGATGATCATACGCGCGGCCATACGTTCGCCGCTGATGTTCTTTTTTTCCGTCATCATGGCGTACATCATGGGGGGCGCGCTGGCCACGGCATTCATTGTGGTGATTCCCGTGCTGGCGGTGGGGCTTTTCATCATCGCCAGAAAAGCCATGCCCGCCTTCCACAGCGTTTTCAAGAAGTATGACAAGCTCAACCAGTCGGTAGAGGAAAACGTCAGGGCCATGCGCGTTGTCAAGGGCTTTGCCCGCGAGGAATACGAAAAGCAGAAATTCGGCAGGGCGGCCGACGACATCCGGCGGGATTTCACCAAGGCGGAGCGCATTGTCGCCGTGAACCACCCGCTCATGCAGATCTGCCTGTACTTCAATATGTTGTTCGTGCTGACCGTCGGCGCGAAGATCATCATCACCAGCCGCGGCAGCGAGATTGACGTGGGTCAGATGTCCGCCATGCTGACCTACGGCTTCCAGATTCTCATGTCGCTCATGATTCTTTCGATGATCTACGTCATGCTCACCATCTCGATGGAATCCATGCGCCGCATCAGCGAGGTGCTGGGGGAGGAATCCACCATGCGGAATCCCGCTTCTCCGGTCACCGAAATCAGGGACGGCTCCATCGACTTCGACGGCGTGAGCTTCAAATACTCCCGCAAATCGGAGCATTTCGCCCTTTCCGACGTTGATCTGCACATAGCGTCGGGCATGACGGTGGGCATTCTCGGCGGCACCGGCTCCAGCAAATCGACGCTCGTGCAGCTCATTCCCCGCCTTTATGATGCCACCGAGGGGAGCGTGCGCGTCGGCGGCGTGGATGTGCGCGATTACGACATGACCGTCCTGCGGGACAGCGTGGCGATGGTGCTGCAAAAGAACCAGCTCTTCTCCGGCACCATCAGTGAAAACCTCCGCTGGGGCAATGAGAACGCCACCGACGAAGAAATTGCCGAAGCCTGCCGGCTGGCGCAGGCGGACGAATTCATCCGCTCGTTCCCCGACGGCTACGACACCTACATCGAGCAGGGCGGCACCAATGTGTCGGGCGGTCAGAAGCAGCGTCTCTGCATCGCGCGCGCGCTGCTGAAGAAGCCGAAAATCCTGATTCTCGACGATTCCACCAGCGCGGTTGACACCAAGACCGACGCGCTGATCCGCGGCGGCTTCCGCCGGTACATTCCGGAAACCACCAAGCTGATCATCGCGCAGCGTGTGGCTTCCGTCATGGACGCCGACATGATCATCATCATGGACAACGGACGGATCATCGCCACCGGCACGCACGACGAGCTGATGAAATCGGCTCCCATCTACCGCGAAATTTATGAGGAACAGACGAACGGGAGGGCGGAAGATGAACAATAAAATGAAAAGAATGCCCATGGGAAAAAGACCCCCCGTCGGCGACGGGCTGAAGCGGCTGATTTCCATGCTCATCAGATCCTATCCCGTCCTGCTGCCTGTCACGGCGGGCTGCATCATTCTTTCCTCGGTCACCAACGCCCTGCCCGCCATCTTCCAGCAGAAGATCATCGCCGACATAGAGGTCTACTGGCGTTCGGGCGACTGGGCGGCGGCGTCGAAGGTCATTCTGCCGAAGGTGGTCATTCTGGGGGTGCTGTATCTGCTGTCGCTGATTTCCATCGTCCTGTACACCCAGTTCATGGCGTACATCACGCAGGGATTCCTCAGCAAAATGCGCGTCGCGCTTTTCGACAAAATGCAGAATCTCCCCATCAGATACTTCGACACCAACAAACACGGCGACATCATGAGCCGTTACACCAACGACATCGACACCCTGCGCCAGCTCATTTCGCAGACGCTCCCCACGCTTCTCCAGACAATCATCCTGATTGCCGCGGTGTTCTTCATCATGCTCTACTACAGCCTGTGGCTGACGCTGGTGGTCATTCTCGGCGTGGTGGGCATCATGTTCGTGAGCGGCCGCGCGGGCGGCGGTTCGGCGAAATACTTCATCCGCCAGCAGGAATCGCTCGGCAAGGTGGAGGGATTCATCCAGGAAATGATGAACGGCGAAAAGGTCGTCAAGGTCTTCAATCACGAGAACCGCTGCCGGGAGGATTTCGACAGACTCAACGAGCAGCTTTACAATGACGGCTTCAAGGCGCACGTCTACGCCAACATTCTCGCCCCCATCATCCAGAACATCGGCAACATCCTCTATGTGCTGCTTGCCGTGATCGGCGGCGCGCTGCTGCTTACCAGGGTGCCGAATATCGGCATTTCCGCGCTGGTCGCGGGGGCTGTCGGCGTGGTGACCATCGACATTCTGATTCCCTTCCTCAACATGGCCAAGCAATTCACCGGCAACATCAATCAGCTAGCGCAGCAGGTCAATTCCGTGGCAATGGCCATCGCCGGCGCGGAGAGAATTTTCTCCATGATCGACGAAGAGCCGGAGGTTGACAACGGCTATGTCACGCTGGTCAATGCCGAATACGGCGAGGACGGCAGCATCACCGAAACCGACCGTCACACCGGCCGCTGGGCGTGGAAGCACCCCCACGGCGACGGCACGCTCACCTACACGCCGCTGGAAGGGCACGTGCAGCTGCTGGATGTGGATTTCGCCTATGAAGAGGGAAAGACCGTGCTCCACGGCATCACGCTCACCGCCAGACCGGGCGAGAAGATTGCCTTCGTCGGCGCGACCGGCGCGGGCAAGACCACCATCACCAACCTTCTCAACCGCTTCTACGACATCGAGGACGGCAAAATACGCTACGACAGCATCAATATCAACAAGATCCGCAAATCCGATCTCCGTCAGTCGCTGGGGCTGGTGCTGCAGGAAACCAATCTTTTCACCGGCACGGTCATGGACAATATCCGTTACGGCAAGCTCGACGCCACCGACGAGGAATGCCGGAGGGCGGCAAAGCTCGCGGGCGCGGACGATTTCATCACCCGCCTTCCCGACGGCTACGACACCATGCTGGAGAACAACGGCGAGAATCTCTCGCAGGGGCAGCGTCAGCTCATCGCCATCGCGCGGGCAGCGGTGGCGGATCCGCCTGTGATGATCATGGACGAGGCGACCTCCTCCATCGACACCCACACCGAGCGCATTGTGCAGCGCGGCATGGATAAGCTCATGGAGGGCAGGACGGTAT
>CADCON010000146.1 GCA_902803035.1 uncultured Ruminococcus sp. | reverse complement strand
CCACGCTTCTTCCAGTTCTGACAGGCAGTCAAAGACATAAAAAGCGTCATAGCCCTCCCGCTCTATCAGATTGTGTATATTGACCGTGAAATTTTCAAAGCGGTGCGAAAGCTCTACGTGTTCGATCTTCAATCCTTCACGCGGCGTGAGAATCGGCTCGTGTTCCGCAAAACGGATATAGATGAGATTCCTGCCGTCCGCTATCGCCTGATTGGCGAACCGTTCCGCCACATACCGGAATTCATCGAGGGAAGGAACCTGCCATACCACATTGTCGCCCAGCCGGATGTATTGCAAAGCCTCGTCCATCATCGGGATGCCGGAGCGTGTTTTTTCAAAAGCCGCCATTGTGCTTCCTCCATTCTTTCTCGTTAAAAAAATAAACAAAAAAGGCGCTCCCGAATCACCGAGAACGCCTTTGTCCTTAATTTTATTCTATACCATTCTTTTTCCTATGTCAATAGTGTATTCTCATTTTTCCAATAAACACGCGCCTCGGTATGCGGTGCAAGACCGTTCTTTTTCCCGAATTCAGCCGATGGTGTTTTGATGATGCATTTGGATTCCACGGTTTGGATAATAGCGGGAATTGAGGATCGGTCAGGAAAGCAGATCCATTCATTGCTCGCCAGCTTTGTCTCACGTTTACCTGCCTATTTGCCTGATTCTTTGCATATTGCTTAGGCTGCGTGATATTGAATTGCCTATTTCGTCTCAATCGGTGGGCTTTGGGCTGTTTTTCGATGTGGAAAGTTTGAGTATTGACTTATTTTTCATAATATGATATATTATTATTCAGTCATTTTGAAAAATCAGATCACTGTTTTCATTATTCAATGATACGATCACAGATTTTCCGGGGCTTCAGGAGATTTGAAGTGGACGGGTATGGTAATATGTATGCCGATTGCCTGATGTTCGCCCAAGTATAAAATTTAAAGGACACGTTCATCTTTCAACCCGCCGGTTCAATATGGAAATCCATCCGGCGGCAGATAGTAAGAAATCTGATCTTTCAGTTTTTCTCAATTTCCATTGGAAGAAGTCCGGATTGATTAAGCATAAAATGCGGATGGAGGAGGTCAGACCGGGTATTGTTTCCGGATTGACCATCAAATCCGCCGCTTACGGCACCGTCAGGGAAGGACAAGCCGCGAATGGTTCTGAATGCCCGCCCCAAGTCGGAAGCCGGTGTGCGGGAGGTTGAGCGGTCGTAAGGTTCATTTGGGAGGAATATATTTGTGAATTACCCGATCAAAGTGCTGATTCTTGATACGGTGATGGACAGAGGCGGCGCGGAAACCATGACAATGAATTACTTCCGCCATATCGACCGCGGGAAAGTAAGCTTTGATTTTCTGGTTCACCGGGATTACAAGGCGGCCTACGAGGATGAGATTGAAGCACTTGGAGGCAGGATTTACCGCATCTGCCCCCCTTATCCGCAGCATTATTTTAAATATGTAAGGGAAATATCTTCTTTTTTCAAAGCTCATCCCGAATATAAAATCATTCATTCCAACATGATGGAAATTGCCTATCCGGCATACAAAGCCGCTCAGGAATGCGGTGTGCCGGTTCGTATATGCCATGCGCACACTTGCTCGCCCCATGAGCAATTGACACCTAAAACGATGATAAGGCGTATATATAAAAAAGCGATGCGGCCGTATATTACCCACAGATTTGCCTGCGGTCAGAACGCTGCCAAATATGTTTTTGGAAGTACGGATCATGTTATCTATATGAGGAACGCTGTTGACGCGGAGCAGTTCAGCTTTGACGCCGCCGTCCGGGATTCCGTGCGCGGCGAATTCAACCTTCACGGAAAATATGTCGTCGGTCATGTCGGCCGCTTTTTTACACCGAAAAATCACACCTTTCTCATTGACATTTTTGCTGAGATAGCCCGTAGGGATCCGGACGCCGTCCTGATGCTGGTGGGCGGAGGGGAACTTGACGACGCGCTGATGAACCGCATAAAGGAAAAGGTCAACAGACTCGGACTTGCCGACAGGGTTATATTTACCGGTGTGCGCGCCGATGTCAACAGAATATTGCAGGCGTTTGACGTGTTTGTGCTGCCGTCGCTGTGTGAAGGTCTTCCGGTCGTGATGATCGAAGCGCAGGCGGCAGGGCTGCCCTGCGTGATGTCTGACCGTGTGACAGACGAATGTGTTCTGACGGACGATGTAAAAACGCTGTCGCTTACCGATCACGCGGAGGAATGGGCAGACGTGATATTGCAATTCAAGGGGAGTTTCCGGAGGAAAAATATGTACGAAACGATTGCCGCCTCCGGCTATGACATTCATTCCAACGCCGGATGGATGGAAAATTTCTACATCGGGCAGTTTCAAAAATACACCGTCGGGGAGTGATTTTATATGCTGATACCGTGGATTGTGCTGATGCTGGAGGGGCTTTTTTCCAAGCTCTTTCTCGATTTGATACCCAACAACAGCGATATGGTGAGCATGATTGTAATTGTCATTAACTCGATGAGCCTTTGCGTTGGAGTGGTATTTGCGCACAGAGAAAAACATGACGTGATTTATATGATGCTGGGCGGTTTTCTGTTACGGCTGGGCCTGTTTTACTGGGATCTGAAGTGCAGGAATATTTTTCTTTTGCCGGCCAGTGGATATGATACCGAAAAATATGCGCTCTGGGCAAAGAACGGGTTACTTACCGGGCATTTTATGAGGAACGGCGTTTATCCGGGATTTATCACGTTCTGGTACAGCTTTTTCAGGGTGCAGCGTCCCATCGCCCAGTATATCAATATTCTGCTGGCAATGACGGCAATCAGTCTGGTCATAAGCACGATGAAATACCTGGAAATTGACGAGCGCGTTGCACGTAAGGTTATCGCGCTCATGTGTTTTCTGCCCTATTCGGCCATTATGCATTCCATACTGCTCAGGGAAACGCTTATCATGTTTCTGATTGTGTGCAGCGTCTGCTTCTTTGTGCGGTATATCAAGGATGGCGGTCTTCTGACGCTTATCGCAAGCATGGCAATTGCGATAGCCGCTTCCATGGTGCATTCGGGAGCCATTGCCGTGCTGCTCGGCGAAGCCGTCGCGTTGATTCTGTATGACCGTCAGAAACGCACCATGCGTGTAACGCCTAAGAGCGTTGCGCTGACAATCGCATTCATTGTCGGATTTATGGCCATGTATGTGACGCTTCAGGATGTGATATTCGATAAATTTGACGGAGTCGAATCGGCAGAAGACATTGTCAACCATGTTTCTGTATTCATTGCCGGAGGTTCGGCTTATGACGTCGGGTTCAATATAGACAACGGCGCACTCAATTTGATCGTCAATTCGCCTATACGAATGCTTTATTTTATCGCGTCGCCTCTCCCGTGGGATTGGCGAGGTGTTTCTGATATTGTTGCCTTTTTCTTCAGCACACTGTTTTTCCTCTATACTTTCTTCCGTGCTTTTGTCGAAATAAGAAAATTACCTAAAGGCGAAGAAAGATCGTTGATTATCATCTTTACCGTTATCGCCCTGTGTGGTGCGCTGATTTTCGCGTGGGGCGTATCGAATGCCGGAACAGCTATGCGGCATCGGGAAAAATTCACGATGGTCTTCATGCTGCTGCTTGCACTGTGTAATGACGGAAAAATCCGTCGGCGGCAGTCTTTGCCCGTGCGAAGGAAAATAGGAAACGACTATGAAAGCTAAGTTTATTTCCGGGAATAATACTCTGAGCGGCGGCGCCGAAAGGGTCGGATGATTATCTGATGTTGGCGGTTTTATCACGTTGTGGCGGTGAGCGGGAATATACGGATTCTGTATATTCCATCTCGTCCCGTTTCTTTCCTGTGCGCAGGCATATGCCGTCGATGCCGCTGAGGCTATTCTTTTTCGCCGCATACCCTGAATGATAGGGCGTATGACCAGAGAAGAGTTACACAGACTGTCTGGCGCCGAGCCATCGGTCTTTGATTCACGATAACGCAATTACACTGAGGTGATCACGCGATGAGCGATGAAAACAACAACCGCTTCTTCACTGAAGAAGAATACAAACCTGAAGACGAATCCTTCCGTGACAATAAGATATACACCTATTTCGGAAGCAAACGGGGCTTTTCACACAGACGGCATTCCCGCAGAAAAAGAAGAAAACGGATCATGATTGCTGCGGTTCTCCTGTCCATTCCGCTGGTGCTGATTGCGGCAGTCATGATACTTTTTTTTCATTATTACAATCTGATGGATATCCGATCAGCCGAGGAAATGAATGTGAGTTATTCCGATATCGAAGTAACCTTTACAGACGCCGAGCTGGCCGAAATACCGATAGGCGAAGTGATTCTGCCGGACGAAGAAACGTGGTCTGAGAAGGGCGTAACCAATATCCTTCTGATCGGCACAGACGAGCGAACCGATTATTTCAATTACAAGTCCAGAGCCGATTCCATGATGATACTGTCCCTGAATGAGGACACCAATGAAGTCAAACTGATCTCACTGGAGCGCGGTATGCTGGTGCAGATTCCCGGTCGAAAGCCCGATATTCTCACCCATACTTTCCGTTACGGAGGAGCAGAGCTGTTGATTCAGACAGTGGAAACGCATTTCAAAGTCAAAATTGACAATTATGTGCGCATTAATTTTTCGATGTTCAAAAAGCTGATTGATGAACTCGGCGGAGTGGATGTGGTGCTTTCCCAAAAGGAAGCCGATTCTTTGAACGCTGCCAAGCATTACCAATCGGTAAAGGCTGGCAGCAATCATCTTGACGGCAAAACGGCACTCGGATATTCCCGATTGCGCGATATCGACAGTGACTGGCGCAGAATCGAACGTCAGCGAAAGGTGATTGCCTCCATTAAAACGAAGATGAAAGGGAAATCGCTGCTTGAATTGAGCAGCGTGGCCGAAAATTGCCTGCCGTATGTCCAGACTGATCTCAGCTCGGGCGAGTTTGCGTCGCTGCTGATAAAAATGCCCGATCTGGTCAGCGGGAGCTTTGAAGATATGACCATTCCGGCAAAGGGAACTTATCATGGATTGGGAAATGTAGATTTTTCCGCTAACAGCAGGATTCTCAGGGAATTCATTTACGGGAAGTCATCCTGACCGCTGAATGATAGACAATGGAAGAGCATGATTGGTTGGGAGGAAATCTATTTTGGAAGATATCTTTGAAAAATACGAATCCGAAGTGAGATCGTATTGCAGAAAATATCCGGTTATTTTTGAGAGGGCAGTCAACGATACGATCTATTCCGAATCCGGCGATGCCTATATTGATTTCCTTTCAGTGGCAGGTTCCATGAATTACGGACATAACAATCCCTATATCAAATCGGCCGTTCTGGAGTATCTGTCGGAGGACAGAATCATCAATTCTCTGGATATGTACACCAAGGCAAAGGAAAGGTTTATTCAGACCTTTGAGGAGGAAATACTGATCCCGCGAAAACTGGATTACAAAATCATGTGTTGCGGGCCAACGGGTACAAACGCGGTCGAAGCCGCTATTAAGCTGGCCCGGAAAAATCAGGGACGGGAAAACATCTTTGCTTTTTTCCGGCACCTTCCACGGCATGACATTAGGCAGCCCTGCGCTTACCACTGACCAATTGAGCAGACACGGCGCCGGCGTGCCTTTGAACAACGTGACTTTTGTGCCGTATGACGGGACATATTATTCCATCGATTATATCAAGCGCATTCTCTCGGATGATCACTCCGGCATAGAAAAGCCCTCTGCCATGATATTGGAAACCGTACAGGCGGAGGGAGGAATTAATGTCGCTTCCGTGGGTTGGCTGAAGGAAATCAGACAAATCTGCGACGAAAATGATATTCTGCTCATCATTGATGAGATTCAGGTCGGCAATGGCAGAACCGGCAGCTTCTTCTCATTTGAAAGAGCCGGTATCGTGCCTGATATGGTGATTCTGTCCAAATCCATCAGCGGATTCGGCCTCCCCATGTCGCTGCTGCTGATGAAGCGTGAGCTTGATATTTTCAGACCGGCGGAGCATAACGGAACATTCAGAGGAAACCAGCTTGCTTTTGTGGGCGGTACGGCCGCCATTCAATATTACAATGAAACGAAGCTGGAGCAAAAAGTGCGGCTGCGTTCCGGGCAGATGGAAACGTATCTCAAAGACGAAATACTTCCCCTCGACAAGCGGTTATCCGTCAGGGGTATCGGAATGATATGGGGGATTGACTTCTCTCGGATTGACCCGTCGCTCGCAATGGCGGCGGTGCATAGGGCGTTTCAGAACAAGCTGATTGTGGAGGTCGCGGGACGCAATGACAGCGTAATCAAATTAATGCCCCCTCTCACCATCCACGAGGATACGCTTCAAAAAGGATTGCGGATTCTGAAAGACACCGTGTCAGATATCCTGAAGGGTGAATAACAGGTCGGGGAAAGCAGAATGGATTATAAGAAAATCATAAAAAGCAGAGAAGTCAGGAACGCATTGTTAAGATTTTTCTCGTTTGTTCCCGACCGGCTGATGCTCAAGGTGCAATACCGTATCAAAACCGGAAGAAGCCTGCATCTGAAAAAGCCTGAGAGATACACGGAAAAAATCCAATGGTACAAGCTGTATTACAGGAATCCCGTGATGATACAATGCGTGGATAAATATGAGGTCAGAAATTACGTGGCCGGCAAAGGCCTTGGAAGCATTCTGAATGAGCTTTACGGCGTTTACGAAAAGCCGGAGGACATTGACTTCGGAAGCCTTCCGGAGCAGTATGTGATAAAGGACACGCTTGGCGCGGGGGGCGCCTCTGTTATGGTATGCTCCTCACCGTCCGACTTTGACGCGGATCAATACAGGGAAACTGTCCGCAGATGGCTCGGCAGCAGACTGACCAGAAGCGGGGGAAGGGAATGGCCGTATTATTCGGGGAAAAAGCACCGCGTTCTGATTGAGAAATACCTTTCGCAGCCCGGCGGACGGAGTTTTATCGAGTATAAATTTATGTGCTTCAGCGGGAAGGTCTATTATTGTTATGTGCTGTGCGACAGAGTCCTTGGCCAATCCGTGAAGGTGGGTATTTTCAGCAGGGATTTCAAATTGCTTCCGGTCTGTGAGGTGGGGGATGAAGTGCCGGAGAATATGGAGAAGCCCGCCAATTATGAGGAAATGATACGCGTAGCGGAAACGCTTGCG
Organism: uncultured Ruminococcus sp.; assembly: GCA_902803035.1. GTDB lineage: Bacteria > Bacillota > Clostridia > Oscillospirales > Acutalibacteraceae > RUG762. The sequence goes on along the minus strand of CADCON010000146.1, from coordinate 466 downwards.
GAGGATTTTCCCCATGTCAGAGTGGATCTCTATCATATTGACGGGAAAATCATCTTCGGTGAACTGACTTTTTTTGACTGCAGCGGGTACGCTTCTTATGCGCCTGACCGTTTTGATTACCTTTTGGGCGAACCATTTGAGCTGAAGGAGTGGAAACCGGATTGAGATACATCAAGATTGCTTTGGGAATGCTCAGGATGTCTTTGATTGCGCTCTTGTCTTTTGGAAAAATCACGTTCAGATTTCCGGTACGGCTGGAGAAAAATGTAGTGCTGAGCAGACGTAGCGGCGGAAGAATACATTTTGGAAAGCACGTTTCCCTTAACCGCAACGCACAGATTTCGGTCACACAGAACGCCCTGATTGAAACAGGCGATTACACGAGCATCGGGGACAACAATGTCATTGTGGCCAGGGAAAAGATTATTCTCGGCAGCTATGTCATGCTGGGCGCGAATGTCTGCAT
>CADCON010000145.1 GCA_902803035.1 uncultured Ruminococcus sp. | reverse complement strand
GGTGCAATTGAGCCTTCCTCTCGGCGCGCCGACATAGCCGGTGGAGATAACCTCGTCATTCTTGACGATCACCGCGCCATACCGCCTTCTCAGACAGGTGCCGCGCTGCGACACCATTTCCGCAAGATCAAGGTAATAATTGATTTTGTCTCTTCTTTCCATTGGGTAACCTCCGAATCTGCTATCGAAATAATTGTCGGAATGTACAAATAACGCACTCATTTTTGTATTTTTCATATAATCAAAGTTGGGTGTTCAGAATATGTCTGTCATTTTGTACATTGACAAATAATTGACATGGTCTTATAATGTTCACAGCTGAGGGGCCGGGACGCCGGATCATCACTCAGTTCCGCCCGTCCGCGGAGTTCCCCTCAGCTTTGACATAGATTTTGCTTTTTGTTTTTGGAAGGGGAATTATTTGCATGATCAAAAAAAGCATCAAGTTCACTTCGGTCAATCAGATCAAGGATTTCGTCAATATCACGATGGCGCAGCCTTTTGACATTGACCTCATCGCCGGAAGGTATGTCGCCGACGCCAAATCTATTCTCTCGGTCTTCGGGCTTGACCTGAACAGCGAGGTGACGCTCGGCATTCACGCCTCCGAGAAGGAAGGCGAGGCGTATCTCGCCAGAATCGCCCGATTTCTTGCGTAACGCCGTCCTCCATCAATGACTTCTTCAGCCTGACGCGGCTTTTTCAGCCGGTGCGCCGGGCTGATTTTTTTTATTCTCCGGAAGACTCCTCCCGCTCCTCCCTTTCCGGGACGTCGGTGAAAAAGAATTCCGGCGCGTCATAGCTGTCGTCGTCTTCCTCCTTCGGCAGCGGAAGGGTCTGGTACACCTCCACCTTGCGGGCGGACGTCCAGAGCTGCGGATGGATCCGCACGGAGTATCCGCAGCCGGGATCCATCTGCCAGTCTGACATCACAGCCTCCGGCAGCCCGAAATGCGCGAGGATTGTCATGATCACCCCGCCGTGCGTCACAATGACCGCCGAGGGAATGCCGGTTTTCATCAGCGCGTCCACGATCTTCTGGAAGGCGTCGCACACTCGCGTGCCGAATTCTATCCCCGATTCCCCGCCGGGAGGGGCGGAATGTCCGTCCGAAGCCAGCCATTCGGCAAAATCCCTGCTGCCGCTGAGCTGCTCCGCGGTCAGCCCTTCAAACTCACCGAAATCACATTCACGGAATTCATCTATCTCAATAGGCTTGACGCCGGGATATATGATTTCCAGCGTCTGACGGCAGCGTTTCATCGGGCTTGTAAAATACGCCGCCGCGCCAGGATATAGGAAGCTTTCGTCAAGCAGGCGGATATGCTCCTTCCCGGTATCATTCAGGGGAATATCTGTGCTGCCGATATACTGTCCATTTATATTTCCGTCAGTTACTCCATGACGAATAAGATGAATTTGGTAAGTTTTCATAAAACTGCCTCCAGGTGACAAAATGTTATAAATAACTCTTGAAATAACAACCGGTTTATGGTATCATTTATACTATTCGGAATAAAATGATGAATGGTATTCTTTTCCTCTATTATAGCTTTTATTTCAAATAGATTCAAGTCTTTTCTGAACGCTGAAGGTGAAATTCAGCGTTTCATTACCCTTTAGGAGGTGATTTTTCAGTGAATGACAGTTTTCCGCGGATTATTACCCTGCTTCGCACCGAACGCAATATCACCCAGAAGGACGCCGCAAGGGATCTGAATATCTCGCAGGCGCTGCTTTCCCATTACGAAAGAGGCGCGAGGGAATGCGGATTGGATTTCCTGATCAAAATCGCCGATTACTATGGCGTTTCCTGCGATTACCTGCTCGGCAGGACTTCCGACCGCAGCGGCGCGACGCTTACGGTCAGCGATATTCCCGAACCGGATGACGCCCCGGACAATGTGATGAAAGGCTCTACCCTCCCCATTCTCAACAAAAAGCTCATCGCCAACTCCCTCAATATTATTTTTGATCTGCTGCAGAAGCTCGACAATCAGGATCTGACCAATCAGGTTTCACTCTATGAAATGGTGGCAGTGTACAAAGCCTTCCGTCTTCTCTATTCGGCTAATCCCCAGAATTCCTCCAGCTTCTTTTCCATTCCCGACAACACCTTTCAGGGATTTTCCAACGCTTCGCTCAGCATCATTGAAGCGCATATCCGTTCACTGACAGCGGGAAAGGCAGTCGATGGCATGAAGCCGATTGAAAACCCGGCGCCCCTCGGAATGTCGTTTGAGAGCATCAACAGCGATTATCAGCTTTTCGCGTCCTCGCTTATGAATCTTATCCGAAACGCGGAAAAAGCGATGGATTTTACCAATAACAAAGAGTAAAGCAGACTTGCCCGGATGTTGGGAAGCCTGCTTTTTTTATTCCTCCGCAATGACCGCGCGGGCGTCTACGCTGCCGGTCCTCTCGCCCGCTATCGCCCTGTATTCCTCCGATGAAAAGCAGGCGTCCAGTGCGGCGCGGCTGGGAAATTCGATGATAATCACCCGCTGCGGATTTCTGGAAGCAGACAGGGCGCATACGTTCTCTGTCCGGACAAGATACCTGCCGCCATAGCTCTCCACAATGGGTCTGACCTTCCGGATGTAGCTGTCGTACATCCCCCTGCCGCGTTCTCCGTCGATGTAAACGTCAATCATAAAATAACAGCTCATTGCAGACACTCCTTCTTTCAACCAAATCATGTGCCAAACGCGATATTTGTCATTATAATCCAGCTGTCATCCCCCGTCAATATCGCACAGACAATCTACACATAATCCAAGCAAAAAAGCCGTGCGGCTCCCGGAATTTGACCGGATACCCGCACGGCATCATGTCGGATCTGGTTCGGATGAATTACTCTTCGTTAATCAGTTCCTTGTAAAGCATATGGTACTGCTTGGCTCTCTTGCCCCAGCTGTTGTCGCAGTTCATCGCGCGCCTGACAAGAATCCACCAGCCTTCACGGTGTGAATAACCGCCCAGAGCGCGGTAAATCGCGTTGAGCATCTCTCTGCCGTTGTAAGCCTGGAACACAAAGCCGTTGCCATAGCCGTCCGCGCTGTCCGAAACGCTGTCGCGCAGGCTTCCGGTTTCTCTTACGATCGGAATGCTGCCGTAACGAAGGGCAACCATCTGCGCGGTAGAGCCGGGAGCGAGCTTTGACGGAACAAGGAACATATCGCTCGCCGCGTAGATCTTGCGGGCGAGTTCGGGAATGAAGCCGAAGCAGGCGACAAACTTGTTGCGGTATTTCTCCTGCATCTGCTTGAAATATTCCTCATATTCCCAGTCGCCGGAGCCGAGAATGACAAACTGCACATCGGCGTATTGCAGCAGCTCTTCCAGAACATCGCGCAGGATATCCATGCCCTTGGAGGTGATCATGCTGGTAACCATGCCGATCATCGGGACGTCCTTGCGCTCCGGCAGGAACAGCCTGCGCTGAAGCTCGCGCTTGTTGATGGCCTTGCCCGCGATGAAGGAATCGTCGCCGTACTGGGCATAGGTCATTGTGTCGGTTTCGGGATTGAAGGCCTTGATATCCAGTCCGTTGAGAATGCCTCTCATCTTCGACCAGCGGTCGCGGATAATGGAATCCAGACCGAAGGAGAACCACGGATCTCTCAGCTCCTCCGCGTAGGTCTGGCTGGAGGTGGTGACGATATTGGCGGTTTCAATCGCGCCCTTGAGAAGGTTGATCGAGCCGTCGAATTCCACAAGACCTTTTTCCTCGTCGGGAATGCCGAGAACTTCTTCGACCAGCTCCATGCCGTATTTGCCCTGATACTGGATATTGTGAATGGTGAAAACTGTCTTGGTGCCGTAGAACCATTCGTTCTTGGAGTAGAAAAGATGATAGTACACAGGCACCAGAGCCGTCTGCCAGTCGATGGCATGAATGATGTCGGGCTTGTAGTCAATATAAGGAAGCATCTCCAGAACCGCGCGCGAGAAGAAGGCGAATCTCTCCGCGTCATCGTAATGACCGTAGTAACCCTTGCGCTTGAAGTAGTACTGGTTGTCGATGAAATAATAGGTAATACCTCTGTATTTCGCTTCAAAAACGCCGCAATACTGACGTCTCCACGCAACCGGCACCGAAAGACTGGCAATAAACCTCATGCTGTCCTTCAGCTCCTGAGGAATACCTTCATAGAAGGGCATGACCACACGGCAGGTCACGAGTCGCTGACGCAAAGCGTATGGGAGACTTCCCGCCACCTCGGCGAGTCCGCCGGAATAGGCAAAAGGCATCGCCTCGCTTGTTACATACAAAACTTTCATAATATACATACCGTCCTTATCGGGATCTGTACTGTGGTTCGGATTATTATCAGACCACGCTGCCCTTGGAAACGTAAATCGGATAGGTCTCCGTGCCGATCATCGATTTGCCGTCGCTGAATGTGACGTCCTTATCGCTGACGAGATAGGTCAGCACGGTGTTATCGCCGATCACAGTGTCCTGCATGATAATGCAGTTGGACAGCTTGGAGCCCTTGCCGACATGAACGCCGCGGAACAGAACGCAGTTCTCAACCTCGCCTTCGATGACACAACCGTCAGCGATGAGCGAATTGGTGACAACCGAGCCGAGACCGTATCTGGTGGGCATTTCGTCTCTTTCCTTGGTGTAGATGGGACGCATGGGATTGAAAAGATCTCTCAGAACGTCCATATTCATGAGATCCATATTCACTTTGAAGTAGGACTGCATGGAATCCAGCGCGCCTACATAGCCTTCAAACCTGTAGCCGTAGATCTTGTCCTCGAGAACGCCTCTCTGCAGGATATCGCGGACAAAATTGCTGCGGTTTCTGCTGACGGCTTTGGCGATGGTCTTCTGAAGAAATGCCTTCTTCATGACATAGATGCCCATGCTCCAGCTGACCTTCTGACCGCTCTGCGTGCCGACAACGATGTCGGTGACCTTGTCCTGTCCGTTGAGTTCAAGGACAACAGGCTCGCCGAGATCCGAAGGCATTTCGCCGCACTTGTAGACAATGGTAATATCCGCGTTGGTGTCGAGGTGCGCGTCGAGCACCTTCTTGAAATCGAGGTTGCAGATCATGTCGCAGTCAGCGAGAATGACATATTCCTCGTGGCAGTTTCTCAGGAAGCTGGAAATGCCGTCAAGTGCTTCAATGCGGTTGCTGTACATCTGGTTGCCGTTGCCGAACGGGGGCAGAATGAACAGACCCTCTCTCTTTCTGGAAAGATCCCATGCCTTGCCGGATCCGAGGTGATCCATGAGCGACTGATAGTTGCTCTTGGTGATGACGCCCACCTTATTGACGCCCGAATTGACCATATTGGAAAGCGGGAAGTCGATGGTGCGGTATCTGCCGCCGAACGGCACGGAACCGAAGGTTCTGATACTGGTGACCTGCTGCATGGTATCGTCATGCATATTGGAAAAGATTATACCTACAACATTATTTCCTCTCATTATTTTGTCACCTCCGGAACATCTTCTTCGACCATGGCCTTTGCCTTGACCACCGCGTTGGCACCTACCTTGACGCCGCCGCCGATGACCGCAATGCCCCAGTCATCTCTGTTTTCCATCTGTTCGGGACGCTCGCCCACTACCGCGCCGGGGCCGATGACGGCATCTTCGGCGACAATGGCGAACTGAACGACCGCGCCTTCCATGATTTTCGCGCCGGGCATGATGATCGATTCCGTCACCTTTGCGCCGGTGGCAACCTGAACGCCTTCAAAGAGAATCGAGAATTCCAGCTTGCCGTTGACCTGACAGCCTTCCGTGACAAGCGAATTCTGGCAGTCCGCGTTCTTGCCGACATAGTGAGGCGGCATGACGGGATTGCGTGTGAAGATTCTCCAGGAAGGATCCGACATATCGAGCGGATCATTGGGATCGAGCAGATCCATGTTGGCTTCCCAGAGGGAATCGATGGTGCCGACGTCCTTCCAATAGCCCTCAAACTTCCACGCGACCATCTTCTCGCCGGCGTTGAGCATGGAGGGGAGTACGTCCTTGCCGAAGTCGTTGCTGCTGTTGGGGTTGGCTTCGTCCATTTCGAGATACTTGCGCAGCTTATCCCAGCTGAAAAT
>CADCON010000144.1 GCA_902803035.1 uncultured Ruminococcus sp. | reverse complement strand
GGCTGTCGATGGTCAGCATCACGCCGCGATCCGAATTGGGCGTGGTGTCGATTATCTGTCTGGAAGCCCCGTCAAGGCTCCTGCCGGACGCGCTTACGCGGCAGACGACGGACAATTCGCCCGCGGCGTCACTGAGCCAGTTGTCGTAGGCTCTTTCAATACCGCTTTGTCCTCCGTTCTGATTGCACCATCCCACCAGATGGACGGCCATCGAATGATCCGCGTATCGCTGGGGAACGCGGTACACCGTGACCCCGTCGCATTCGCAGCTGCCGTCAGGCACATCAGTGACAAAAGGATATGTTCCCTTGAGCCTGTCGAGGATAGCGTTGTATTTCTCCACCGGGAGGCGGCGCATCAATTCCGCTGACACAAGGGGGGAAGGAATAATCAGCGCCTTGCAGCCGTAGTTTCCGCCCGCGAGCGCCATGCCGTTGCGGTCATAGATTTTCCCGCGTGTTTTTGTCAGGGTAAGGCTGTATTCGCTGTGATTTTCGGCGGCGGCCACATAATCCGAATGTGTGTCGATAACCGCAATTCGTCCGATAAGAAGTGCGAGCATAGATAATATGACGCAAAACAACGCGGCGGTTCGTTTTTCCGTGTAACTCATTCCTTCCGGATCATCATTTCCGACGTCGGTCTGAATGGCAATAACGCCGTGACGCAGTCTTCAGAAATAGTATCCGGCAAAAAAGAGCCATTATGCATGGACGACTGAAAAATCAGCCGTTATTCCTTCTTTCCGGGTCGGGAGCGGAATACTTCCAGATTTTTCTGATACCGGCGTCCAATTCGCTGTAGGTATAGCTTTTTTCGGATCTTTTTTCACTGGCGGGGTCGTTGATCAGGAATTTGTTGTTCTTGTCGATTCCTCTGACCACGATGGCTTCAGAGAAATCCTGACTTTTCATCAGGCAGATCACCGTGCTGCCTTCCTCTCTGACGGCGTCCGTAAAACGTCGCTGGTTATGGCTTATCTCCTTGACTTCCATGCCGAATACATTTTTCTTATCGTCGAGAAGCTGATAAGGATCAGTTTCGTAGGGTGTGTTCTTCACGGCCTGGGCGATATGAACCGGCGTTTTGGATACATCGTGAAGCACATAGATCGCGGCCATTGACAAACAAGTCGGCGCGCTGCCGGTCAGACCGAATACGTGGCCGTTATACTGCATATACCCCCATCTTTCGTCCCACTGCATAAGAAGAGGCGGTTCCTTGCACTTTTCGTACTTGCTGAAGTCGAGCTTTTCGGGTCTGAAGTTGTCCTTGTTGGCCGGGTATTTCAGCACAAAATCCGTGGTTTCATCGTTGAATACCAGCATATTGATGATTTCATCCGGGTAGTCCTCCAGCGAATAACCGTTCTTTTCCGCATACTGCGTAATGATCAATTCCGCCGAGTTGCTCTTTCCTAGACCGCTGGAATATTTCAGTATTCCGTTAAAGGAAATAAGGCATATTAAGAGCAGAATAATAACCCAGAAGGAAGGGTAGGGCATTTTTTTTGCATTGTTCATTTCAAATATCTCCTCACTCTGAATGCTATAAGCGTATTTTACCATACTGACGCAAAAAATGCACTAGTAATATTTTAAATTTTTCGACGTGTCATAATTATTTTTGGGGGACATATAATTGGATAGGCATACCTGATGGCCGTGCGCCAACAACGGAGGATGAAAACATGAACGAAAAACAGGGAACCGTCCATTCACATGATATTTCGATGAAAGACCGCAGGAGCTTGTCTGTGACGGGGGTCGAAGAAGTGCTTGGCTGCGATGAAGAAGTTCTCACCGTAAAAACGGTCATGGGAAAGATGACAGTCGCGGGCCAACAGCTTCATATAGGCAATTTCAACCGCTCGACAGGTGAACTCAAGATCGACGGCGAGATAAAGGAATTGTTTTATGCTGACGTCGAGCTTAAGAAACAGGGCTTCTTTTCAAGGCTGTTCAGATAAAGATGGAATACACGCATATGACGACAATTGCTTCCATGCTGCAGGCTCTTGCTGCCGGTCTGGTCATGGGAGTCTATTACGACGTTTTCAGATTATTACGCAGAATCATCCGTTTTCAGCGTTTCTGGGTGGCGGTGCAGGATATGATATTCTGGCTGTCGTCAGCGATCGGGCTGTTTTTTGTCTGTATTGCGTTGAACAACGGGTTTATCCGCATATACTTTATTTTGCTGGCACTTGGCGGATGGGGGCTGTATTATTTGGTTGCGGGAAGATGCGTTTTCGCCGTTATCGACTGGATAATAAAGTTTTTTCGGCGAACCATCCGCCGGATGAAAACAGGATTTTCAAGAATTCTTGACAAAAAACGCACAACAACTTGATAATGAAGTTGAAAATAACTGGTAAATCGTACAAAATATAAAATATTCCAATTAATTTTGAAAATCGCTTGCAATCATCATTAAAACTGCTATAATTATTATATCGGAGAATCGAATAGCATATGATGAAGAATTTTCTTTGTTAAGTGGAGAAAAAATATAATGAAGTCGAAAAGAAAATACGGTGGTAACACGAAAAACAACAGAGGTTTTTGGTGGACCGTTAAATATACATTCCATAAGTTTTTCAATTCCTTCAAAAGACAGAAGGATGATTTTTTTCAGTCCTTCAGTAGAGAGAAGTTCGGCATCAAGCTGGTTGTCGGCGCGGTCATTCTGGTTTTCATTCTCATTGGCACGTTGACCATCACCAGTACAATGGCTTCCAACGCGAGAAAGGAAAACACTATTGCACAACTTCGGGCCGTTAATGAAGCACTGAAGAAGGAAAACGAGCAGTTGGAATTGGAGATGTCGGAAAATCTGGATCAGGTCATTGAGGATAAGGCAAGGGAAGACTATCAGATGGTTTATCCCGGCGAGCAAATCTTTGTCAACAGAGCAGGCTGATTCCTGCTGGTATTGAGGTCTGAAGCTGTGAATTTTACCTTCACAGATAAGATATTGTAAGCTTTTTTCTGGAGGATTATATTTTTATGGCATTTGAGGTTGGACAGATCGTCGAGGGAAAGGTCACGGGCATCATGAATTACGGTGCATTTGTTGACATCGGAGACAACACCTCCGGTATGGTGCATATTTCCGAGGTTGCGCCGGTTTTTGTCAAAGAAATCAAGGATCATCTCACAGTAGGGCAGACCGTGAAGGTCAAGATTATGAAAATTGACGAAAACGGCAAGATCAGCCTTTCCATCAAGCAGGCTGAGCCAAGACAGCCGCAGGGCGGCAACCGCCGCGGCAATACCGGCGGACGTCAGCAGGGCGGCAGAAATCAGGGCGCGAGGAATCAGGGCGGCAGGAGCGGTTCTGACGGGTTTGACTGGGGCCGCAGACCGGCTTCTTCCGACAATTTTGAAGATATGGTTTCAAAATTCATGGCTTCCAGCGACGAGAAGATCTCAGGACTCAAGAAGGATACCAGACGCAGCCGCAAGGGTGGCAACAACGGCGGCCCGAATCAGTGGTAATTGTATTCACCGACAATCTATACATAATTAATTGCAAACGGCGATTGCCGCAACTATCAGCTTTTTCGTATTTGGCTGTCTTTTCGGATATGAAAAACCTGGCTGCGTCAATCGCCCTTACTTTGTCAGAGGACGGTATTTTTATGACATTGATTAACGCGTATATCTATACGGCTGAAGGGGTGCCGATTGAGAACGGATTTCTCCGGATCAGCGAGGGCAGGATTCTGGAAGCCGGTCACATGAATGAATTTGCCGCGCGTCCGGACGAGGAATGGATCGATCTCGCCGGCAAAAGAATCTACCCCGGATTCATTGACGCTCACACGCACGTCGGTATGTGGGATGACGGGCTGGGATTTGAGGGGGACGACGGCAACGAGGACGTTCTCACATCCGCCGCGTCGCTCAGGGCCATTGACGCCATCAACAGCTTTGACCGCTGCTTCAGGGAAGCGCATGAAGCGGGAGTTACTTCCGTGGTCACCGGCCCCGGAAGCGCCAATCCCATCGGCGGCACAATGGCGGCAGTGAAAACCACCGGCGGCAGGGTGGACAAGATGATCGTCCGGTTTCCTGTATCCATGAAAATGGCACTGGGCGAAAATCCGAAAACCGCGCATCACAGCCGCGATGAAACGCCCGTCACGCGAATGGCAACCGCGAAGATTATCCGCGAAGCCCTCACGAAGGCAAGACGTTACGCCGATGATGTGGAGAAGGCAGGGGAGAGCGAAGACTATGATCTGCCCGATTATGACGCCGATTGCGAAGCGCTTCTTCCCGTCATCAAGGGTGAGCTTCCGGTGCATATTCACGCCCACCGGAGGGACGATATCTTCACCGGCATACGCATCGCGGAGGAATTCGGGCTGAAATATGTGCTTGTTCACGCGACGGAAGGGCATATGGTGGCGGACGAGCTGGCGGAATGCGGTGCGGATGTATTCAGCGGGCCGTTTCTCAGTGACAGGTCAAAGCCGGAGCTTGCCAATCTCACTCCGAAGGCGCCCGGCATCATTGCTTCCGCGGGCGTCAGAACCGCTATTGTGACCGATCATCCGGTGATTCCGATTCAGTACCTGCCTTTATGCGCGGGTCTTGCGGTGCGCGAAGGAATGGATTACGACAGCGCGCTCCGGGCGATTACCATCAATCCGGCGGTAATACTGGGGCTGGATGACAGAATCGGTTCCATCAAAGCCGGAAAGGACGCGGATTTCTCGGTTTTTGAGGATGATCCGCTTACACTGTACGCCAAGCCCCTTGCTGTCTTCATAGACGGCAAAGCCGTTTATGACACCGGCATACTTCACTGACTCATCAGCGCAAAGGATGGAAAATGAATATGAGAACAATCAATGCTTCCGAAATAACAAAGACCGTGCGCGATCTCTGCATAAAGGCGAACAAGGAGCTTCCCTGCGACCTCGTGGACAGAATCAACGTCTGCTCCTGCCGCGAAACATCCGCCATCGGAATTTCCGTATTTGACGACATGAAAGCCAACATCGCCGCGGCGCGTGAGCTGGACATTCCGATTTGTCAGGACACCGGAATGGCGGTTGTTTTCGTGGAAGTCGGTCAGGACGTGCATATTGAAGGCGGCCTGCTGGAGGACGCGATTCATCAGGGGGTTCACGACGGTTATACGGAAGGGCTGCTTCGCTGTTCGGTTGTCCGTGACCCGCTTCGCAGGGTCAACACGGGTGACAACACGCCCGCCGTCATTCACACGAGAATGGTCGCGGGGGACAGAATCAGGCTCACTGTCGCGCCGAAGGGATTCGGAAGTGAGAATATGAGCCGGCTGAAAATGCTGACGCCTGCTTACGGCAGGGAAGACATTATTGCCTTCATCGCCGAAACCGCCAGGATAGCCGGAGGAAATCCCTGTCCGCCCATGGTTCTGGGCGTCGGTATAGGAAGTGATTTTGAAGGCTGCGCGCTTCTCGCCAAAAAAGCACTCTGCCGCAGTCTGGCCACCCCCAATCCCGACGAATTTTATCGGGCGATGGAAGCGGACGCTCTTGAGGCGGTTAACGCGACGGGGGTGGGACCGCAGGGATTCGGCGGCAGCGTCACTGCGCTTGCGGTCAATATCGAAGCCGCGCCCACGCACATTGCGGGACTTCCTGTCGCCGTCAATGTCGGATGCCATGTTACCCGGCACGCTTCCGCAGAGATTTAGTTTTCTTTTTCACTTGTTGATCTATCTAGAAAACTGGAAATAACTGGAAAAACGCCGGCGGCTTCTGTTCGTCAGGCGTTTTTTTGCTTAAGAAGGAAGGCAATGGCTAAATGTTAAATTTTATTAAATTCTCGAAAATATATAGCATAATTTTGTTTATTATGTTATAATATATTCGGAAATCATTTGAGAGTTAAAAAACGCTCATATTTCCGGATATTCAATATTTCTCTTCAGGAGAAAGGAGCCATTTTTATGAAATTGACTATTACAGGAAGATAGATCAATCTCAGAGATTCATTCAAGGAGAGAGTTGACAAGAAGTTTACCAGATTTGATAAATTCTTTGACGATGACGCCGACGCGGATGTCACCGTCACCATGGAACGCAACAGATACACGATTGAAGTTACTGTACGCAGCCGTGGATACATCTATCGTGCGGAGAAGACAGGTCTTGATCTGGACGAGGCGCTCGATCTGGTTGTTGACAGCCTTTCGGCGCAGATCCGCCGCAATAAGAAAAAGCTCGCCAAAAGGTTCAAGAATTCCAACACAGCCGATATGTTTGAGCCGTTCGGCGGCGATTATGAGGAAGAGGGCGTGGAGGACGAGCAGTTCCAGATTGTCCGCACCAAGAAATTCCCGGTTTTCACCATGGACGTTGACGAAGCGGTTCTTCAGATGAATATGCTCGGCCACCAGTTCTTCATGTTCCGCAATATCGAGAACGGCAGCATCAATGTGGTGTATCGCCGCCGTGACGGTGATTATGGACTGCTCATTCCCGAAGACAAGTAATACTAATCGTCGATCAGAAGCAGACAATCAGTATCATTCCCCTTCCGCGTTCGGTCTGACAAAAAAATAATTTGCGGCCCGCGTGCAGTTCTCATAGAGAGAAGGCTGCCGCGAGCCGCTTTTTTTATCATTCATTGATCGGAACGGAAAGCGAATCCAGTAAGGTATCTTCATATAATATGGTAATCACGGAATGATCCGGCACCTCGTCATTTTCGCCCAGAAGCGTTCCGTCGGGAGCCGTGACACGATAGGAAATGGCTCCCTCCCGCCTGTATTTATCAGGAGCGTCGGGGCTGATATAGATATCAAGTTCCACCATGAGCGAGAGCACCGTAATCTTTCCGGAAAGCTGTTCCGCTGTTCCGGCATTCAGAAGCCTGCCGTTGAAGCGGTCTATCGAAAGCTGCGAGCCTTCCCTTACGGCGAGCCTGACAGGACGGATGGTGTTTTCATAATAGGTCACGATGTTGCACATTCTCTGGAATTTCGAGGGGTTGAGCTGGCTGCGTTCGCTTTCGCTGAGCGCATAATACGCGGCTCTCACCGCGTTTATCTGGTTGGCGTCCTTGGAAGTGGGAGTCTCCGGCAGGGTCATGATCATATCCTCCAGGATTTTCACCTCGGAATGGCCGTCTACTTCTTCCGCGTCACTCTCAGCGGTTTCGGATGAAATGTCCGGCATATAAACAGAACTGACATCGTGCGGGCGGGACGCGCTTTCTTCCTCCCGGTTCTTCTTCAACCGCAGTCCGAAGTGCGCTGCTATGCCGTCCGCGTCGGCAAATCCAAGGCTTCTGAGATCCTCGTCGCTGTCGAGGAAATCGGAGTCAGTGCCGATGAAAGCGTGTTCGACCAGAATTCCGGGAATACCAAGGCGGCTTATCGGCTCGCCGACCACATAATAATAATCTCCCGGCTCGGATGTGCCGTCAGAAAAATGATAGACTCTGCCGCCGTTGCTCTTTTTCGTCTTGACGCCCCTGCTGTTCAGCCCGATGGCGGTGAGATGCTCAATGATGGATTCGGCGAGTCGGGTGCAATCCTCGTTGTATTTCGGCTCGTGCCGGGTGACAGGAACAAAGACCTCGACGCCATGCGCGGATGGGTTGGAGGCGGAATTGATGTGCAGACTGATGAAAATATCCGCGCCGACTTCACCCGCTACCCTGACGCGGCTGCTGAGGGAGGATTTGCCATAGATATTCTGTACGCCGGTGTGCGTTAGATATACCTTCACGCCGCCGTACTGTTCCAGTCTTTCGCGGCAGGCGAGTGCGATTTTGAGATTGATCGCGGATTCGTACAGCCCCAGCTTGCGGTTTTGCGCCCCCGAATCAAAACCCCCGTGTCCGGGATCCAGAACAATGACCAGATCCTCGTTCCTTTCCCCGTCAAAGCTGACGACGGCGGCGGTAATGCCGGTGATAATCAGCGCGCCGCACATGATGACAGCGACAAAGATTCTCGCTATGCGGCTGGGAACAGAATAAATCTGGGACGGTTTCTTCCGGGTTTCCTCGGAATCCTTCGGATTGAGTATTTTATCATTCAGATTGATCACCCTCAGAGAAGAAAATTCATTTGAATATTTACTTCCCTTATATTATAATAAGGATGAGCGGTTTTGAAAAGTGTTTTTACTGAATTCATTGTTAATTTTTTGCGGAACGGAAGTGTTGAACGGCAAAATGAAAATCAAGGTGTATGTTTTCAGCGTTGACCTGCCGGGCGATCTGCCGGCGGGGAGAAAAGCGGGAATGGTGTCCGATGCGGGGCATAAGCTGGTGAGAGAACAGCTGGGCAGTATGACAGGCGAAGATTTCAATTGCCGTCCCTTTTCGTTCGGACCTTCCGGCAAGCCGTTTTTCAGTGGATGCGAATTACAATTCAGCATTTCACACAAAGGGAATACCGTTGCCGCCGCTTTTTCCCCTTATGAAGTGGGAGTGGACATAGAAGAAGCGGGTGAATTCAGCCGGAGAGTGGCCGACAGAGTGTTTACCGCCTGTGAGAGACAGTATTTCTATGCCGCCCGTCACGCTGACGAGCGGAATATCCGCGGATACAGCGTCTGGACAGCCAAGGAGGCCTATCTCAAGCTGAACGGCACGGGCATTGCGGGCGGTCTTGGCTTTGACACGGCCAATGAACAGGGATTGCTTCCCGTGATTGCCTCGGAAAAATACCCTCCCGCGCGGCTTTATACCAGAAGGCTGAAAAGAGAGGACGCCTGTGAGGAGGGATGGACATGGGTTTTGTCCGTTTGCAGCCGGGAAGAAGCGGAAATTGAAATATTATACATAAATTGAAACAAATATTCTGAACTATTGTATAAATTCTTTATGCATAACATAGAATTCTCACATTATCAACAAATTGCCTTGTTTTTTCTTGCATTTCAGTCAAAAAGCTGTTACAATTATACATATTGAAATTGACAAATTGTAATAATCCAATAATTTATTATAATTGTTTTCAACCGGAGGGCTTATTAATGAGATGTATCAATAAGGCAGCAAGCCGGATTGCGGCTATTACCGCGATCCTCATGGTGATCGCCATGGGCAATTATTCATTTTCTCCGATGGTTTCCTATGCTGCCAGTCAGCGCAAGGGAATCGTTGCCGCGAACGCGCTGAATGTCCGCAGCGGTCCGGGATTGAATTACAGCATCCGCGACGTTATCGATCACGGCGATACCGTTGTAATTGTGGAAACCAACAAGAACGGCTGGCATAAAATCAAGCTGGGCAAAGATCAATACGGGTGGGTATCCGGAGATTACATTTCCATCGACGGAAAAATAGGCACCACCAAAGCCATCGCTTCCACGCCCTCGAAGAAGACAACCACCACCAAGAAAACAACTACCACCAAGAAATCGACCACCACCAAGAAAACGACCAAGAAAACAACCAAAAAGACAACTACCACCACCAAAGCCAAAAGCAAAGTGAGCAGCGTGGATCTCGGAAACGGCATTATCCGAGTGACCGGCAGCTATACGAATCTGAGAAAGGCAAAAGGCTCCGGCTATTCCGTCATCAGGAAGCTCTACAAAAAGACTGAAGCGGGAATCATTGAGAAAAGCGGATCGTGGTATAAGGTGAAATTGGCCGATGGCACCGTCGGATGGGTATCCTGTCAGTATGTACAGGCGATTGGCTATAAGGCTTCCGTATCAAGCACTCCGGTGAAGACGCCTTCGGATTCCGGCAAAATCATTATTGCCCAATCCTCCGTCAATGTGCGCAGCAGCAATTCCACCGACAGCAAGCTGGTGGCAACCGTGAGAAGAAACGAGGTTTACAAGTATTCTGAAGTCAAGGACGGCTGGTATAAAATCGTGACCCCTTCCGGCGACAGCGGCTATGTTTCAGGCCGTTACGTGAGCAAATTCAAGAAATACGCCGTCAACGGCGGCGGCAAGTACATATGGCCTACGCAGACCGCGACCAGGATCAGCAATCATTTTAACCCCGTGGAAGGCAGACACAAGGGCATTGACATCGCGGCGCCCGGCGGCTCACAGATCATTGCCGTCGCGTCGGGCGTAGTTGTGGCTAAGAGATATAATCCCGATGGCTGCGGTCATCTGATAGTCATTGAACAGAACGACGGCGTACGCGCCTACTACGCGCATATGAAGAAGGCAAGCTTCCTTGAAAAGGGCGCGAAGGTCAAGGCGGGCGATACCATCGGCATTGTCGGCACCACCGGAAGATCCACCGGCAACCATCTTCATCTGGAATTCCGCAAGGGTGACGAGCGCATTGATCCTTTGAATTATTATCCGAATTTTGACTGAAAATAAAAGAGGTCGTTGCCCATTGCGGTCAGCGACCTCTTCTTTTTTGGCGGGAACGCGCATATAATTGTACCAGTTCAAAACAAACGGGAGCTGAAAAGATGCAGAATACAGAAGCCGCTTTCGGAAATGGAATGGCGTCAAAGATTTCATTACTCTTTGACCTGCTGAAAAGGGAAAAATACAGGGCCGCGTTGACCGCCTGTGTGATGGCGGGCGTCTTCTTCGGAAGCCTGACGCAGGCGGTTTACGGCGACCGGAGAATCTGGGAGAATGCCGTTTCGTTGTACTGCGCCAACTTCTTAGCATCGTCTCTGCTTTTAATCGCCCCAGTAACGCTGGGATTCATCGCGGCGGTGTTTCTGCTGTCGCTCTTCCCGCTGGCACGCCCGCTGATTTATCCGGCGGCGGTATTCAGAGGGCTTGGCATCGGCTCGTTGATCTGCGGCGCGTTCCAATACGGAAATCTGCGGGAGCTTTGCTTTGCGGTTCTCGTGCTGCTTCCATACGCGGCGGTCAACTGCGCGCTTGCGGTTTATTCAGGAGAGTACGCGCTCGGACTGAAGGAAGCCTTCACCCGCCAGAATGAAGGCCTTGCCGGAAAGCTGTATGGCCACGCGCTGAAAATGTTCCTGTCGTATCTTGCGGCGGCGGTGTTGTCGTGCCTGCTTTTCGCCGCTTCCTGCTACTGCTTCGGAAAATACCTTCTCATCTGACGTCCGTGCTGCCGAATCCTCCGTCCCGCACGCCGTCAGCGGCATCATCCACGGTAATGCCGAAGGGGGTAAATACGCCTTGCGCGAAGCACTCGCCTTCGGTGAGGGAAAGAGTCTTTTCCTCGTTGGAGTCATTGGTTATCTTGATGAAAATATGTCCTTCATTGCTAGAATAATAATAATCGCTGTCGATGACGCCCACGGTGTTGTTGAGCTGAAGCCGATATTTAAAGCCCAGCCCGCTTCTGGGATAAATCATCAGCACCCAGCCTTCGTCAATTCGCGCGCGAATGCCGGTGGGGATTTTGGCCGTCTGACCGGGCGCAAGCGACAGATCGAACGGCAGGGCAAAATCGTAGCCCGCCGAGCCTTCTGTCGCGCGGCGGGGGAGAGGAATCCTTTCGTACGCCGCCCCTGCGCCGTTTTCATTGCCGAACACGTCGCGCCAGCCGTCGGCGAATACAGCAAAGCTGACCTTTTCAAATTGAGCGATGCGGTTCATAAAAATCTCCTTGATAATCAATTCCGCCGATGAGCCCCAAGGGAACACACGGCGGAATCATGATAGACGTATTACAGCTCTCCGTTTTCAATTGCCGCGATCTGGGCGATTCTCGCGGAATGTCTGCCGCCCTCAAAGGGGGTATGCAGGAACAATTCAACCAGCTCGACCGCCACGCCGGGGCCGACAACTCTTCCGCCCATGCAGAGAATATTGGCGTCATTGTGCAGCCGGGTGAATTTCGCGCTGAAATGGTCGGAGCAGCAGGCGGCGCGTATTCCCTTGACCTTGTTGGCCGCCATGGACATTCCGATTCCGGTGCCGCAGATCAGAATTCCCTTTTCGCACTCGCCTGCAGCGACACTGTGTCCCACCGCGGCGGCGATCGGGGCGTAGTTGACCGAGGCTTCCGAATCGGTTCCGAAGTCCTTGAATTCAATTCCGTTGTCAGTTAAGTACTTGATGATTTCTTTTTTCAGGGCAAAACCGCCGTGGTCACAGCCAATAGCAATCATTGTCATGATCTCCTTTGCATTTCAGTTATTTTCTCAGCTTCAGATTCATCTTTTCACGTTCCGCCTGAGAAGGTCTGAGGTAGGTGGGAACCAATTGATCCGGTGAAACGGCTCCCTGTGAAGCGTAGATTCTCTGTGCCGCCATTGCCACGCCGTATCCTCTGGCAAATCGCAAATGAACCGGCGCCAGCCTGACGTCCGGGAGTGATTTTCCGAATTCGTCATAGAAAAGAGCCGCCCCATCACCGGCGAGATAGACGGTCTGCTGTCTGCTTCTGAGACCGGCTGACAGCTCCTCCATTGAAATGGCTCTGTCGTCACACAGACGC
This sequence comes from uncultured Ruminococcus sp., assembly GCA_902803035.1. Lineage (GTDB taxonomy): Bacteria > Bacillota > Clostridia > Oscillospirales > Acutalibacteraceae > RUG762. Next base: position 4,197 of record CADCON010000144.1, on the reverse strand, counting down.
TGAATATCCTTGCCGTCAGAGAGGAAGAGCGCGTTATAAACCTGCTGTCTGCGCGCGTCCATAACGGAACAGATCAGTCCGCCCGGACCGGCACAGCTCCATGCAATGGCTTCCAGCGTGGAAACGCCGATGCACGGCGTATGGAAAGTGAATGCCATCCCCTTGACAGCGGAAACGCCGATGCGGATTCCCGTGAAAGAGCCGGGACCGGATGAAACCGCGTAGCAGTCAATGTCTTTGGCCGTGAGCTTTGCGGAGGAAAGGGTATTCACAATCATCGGCATCAGCGTTTCGCTGTGCGTCAGCCCGACGTTGACAAAGCTCTCGGCAATGATCCTGTCGTCTTCCACTATCGCGCAGCCCGCCGAAACAGCCGAGCTGTCCACCGCCAGAATTTTCATAGTTCCTTCATATCGCTTTCGTTTGAATTCATAATGGGAAGGTCTGTCCCGCTTATCCTGAACAAGCGGGTATCGTCATGACCGGGAGCGGAAATCTCAATATTGATCCGATCTTCCGGGAGCGCGCCTTCGATATTTTCGCTCCATTCGGTGACGACCACGCCCTTTCCGAGATAATCGAAGAAGCCCGTGGTATAGAGATCGTCCCAGCTCTCCACGCGGTACATATCAAAATGATACAGCGTGACACGTCCCTCGTGCTCATGCACAATAGCGAAGGTGGGACTGGACACGTCGTTCGGATCGATGCCGAGACCCTCCGCAAGTCCCCTGACAAACGCGGTCTTTCCCATTCCAAGCCCTCCGAAAAGGGCGATCATCTCTCCGCCCTCCAACAGGCGTCCCATCCGTCTGCCGAGAGCTTCCGTTTCATCGGGGGAGCGGGTCATTATCTCCATTGTCATCAGAAAAGCCCCGTGATCGAGCCGCTTTCGTCGACGTCGATTTTATTGGCGGCGGGAACCTTGGGCAGACCCGGCATGGTCATGATATCGCCTGTGAGGGCGACAACGAATCCCGCGCCGTGCGAAAGGCGGACTTCCTTGACTGTAATTTCAAAATCGGTCGGTCTGCCGAGTACCGTGGGGTCGTCCGAGAGGGAATACTGCGTTTTGGCGATGCAGACCGGCATATTTTCCGCAAGCTGCTCGAAGGAAGCGATCTGCTTCTCAGCCGCCGAGGTGTAATTGACCTTTGACGCGCCATAAATTTTGGTGGCAATTTCGTTGATTTTTTCTTTAATGGAGAGTGAGGTGGAATAAATGGGGGCAAAGCCGGAGGGCTTTTCGACGGCCTCCACTACCTTCCGGGCAAGCTCCACGCCGCCCTCGCCGCCCTTGGCGAATACTTCGGAGAGGGCGAATTCCGCGCCGTTTTCGCGGCAGTAATCCGCGATGAAATCCAGCTCCGCCTGCGAATCGGTGAGGAAGCGGTTGATGGCGACGACGACATTGACGCCGTATTTCTTCATATTGCCGATGTGCGCGCCGAGGTTGACGATTCCCTTCCTGAGCGCTTCGAGATTTTCGACGGACAATTCCGTCTTGGGAACGCCGCCGTTGTATTTGAGCGCGCGGACAGTAGCCACAAGCACGCAGGCGGCGGGCTTGAAGCCGGCAAAGCGGCACTTGATATCATAGAATTTTTCCGCGCCGAGGTCGGAACCGAAGCCCGCCTCAGTAATGCAGTAATCCGCCAGCTTGAGAGCCAGTTTCGTGGCGCGGATGGAATTGCATCCGTGGGCAATATTGGCGAAGGGGCCGCCGTGCATGATAGCGGGAGTGCCCTCCAGCGTCTGCACGAGATTGGGCTTGATGGCGTCCTTCAGCAGCGCGGCCATGGATCCTTCCGCATGAAGGTCGCTCGCAAAGACCGGCTTGTTGTCGTAGGTGTAGGCGACCAGAATTCTGCCCAGGCGATATTTCAGATCGCCGAGATCAGCGGCAAGGCAGAGAATGGCCATTACTTCGCTGGCGACGGTGATGATGAAGCCGTCCTCTCTTGGAACGCCATTCATTTTTCCGCCCAGACCGACCACCACATTTCTGAGAGCGCGGTCATTCATATCGAGGCAGCGTTTGATGAGAATTCTGCGGGGATCAATGCCGAGGGCGTTACCCTGCTGCATATGGTTGTCGAGGAGAGCGCAGAGCAGGTTGTTGGCGGAGGTGATGGCGTGCATATCGCCGGTGAAATGGAGATTGATATCCTCCATCGGGACCACCTGCGCGTATCCGCCGCCGGCCGCGCCGCCCTTGATGCCGAATACCGGTCCGAGAGAAGGCTCGCGCAGGGCGATAATGGCTTTTTTGCCGATTTTTGCCATAGCCTGTCCGAGACCGACAGACGTGGTGGTCTTGCCCTCGCCGGCGGGCGTGGGATTGATGGCGGTCACCAGAATGAGCTTGCCGTCGGGTCTGCCTTCAAAGCGGGAATAAAGCACTTCGCTGAGCTTGGCCTTGTACTTGCCATAGAATTCCAGATCGTCCGCGGTCAGTCCGAGATCCGCCGCGACGTCCTGAATAGGACGCATTTTGGTCTGCTGAGCAATTTCGATGTCAGAAAGCATAATGATCTCTCCTTACAATTGAATGACGATACAAGCGGGATTCCTTCCGCTTGTATAGGTACAAGCTCATTATACCATACCTTCATGCATAATTCAAATATCTTTCACTATTTCTACTTGAAGTATTTGATTAAATATTCTATAATATTTCATATAAAATAACCATAGTATGGCTTCAAATAAAGAAAGGGACGATGAAACAGAAATGTCTGATAAACTGCTTGCGTTCAGACGGTTCGCCGCCAAGATGGCCAACGCGACCGTGACGTATGTGAGAACGACGTACATAGCTTTGTGGGCACTGATTCTGACCTGCACAATTTACGGATGTATGCTCATACACAGCGCGCGCCCCATTGCCATCAAGACACAGGTAATGGCCGCCATAATCGGCTTCGGAGGGGCGTTTGTCATTTCGCTCATGGATTATCACAGAATGGGACAGCTCTGGCCGCTTGTGGGAGGAATGTGCGTTTTCCTCGTGGGGCTTACCTTCGTCGTGGGACAGTCCGCTATCGGCGGCAATGCCGTAGCCGACGACGTGGCGTGGCTCAATATCTTCGGCTATAGCTTTCAGCCTTCCGAGCTGATGAAAATCGGATTCATCATCACATTTTCCTTTCATCTGTCCTATGTGGTAGAGAAGAACACGCTGAACACGCTGTCGAGTGTGTTCATGCTCGGCGGTCACGCGCTTGTGCCGGTCGGCCTGTGCATTCTGCAGGGCGACGACGGCACGGCACTCATGTTCATGGTCATGTTTCTGATCATGTTCTTTTCAAGCGGACTCAGCTGGAATTTCATCATGCTCGGCCTTTCCGCGATTGTGGCAATGTCGCCTATTTTCTGGCAGAGCATGAACAGTCACCAGCAGAAGCGTTTCTCCGCGGTCTACAACCCGCAGGAGGGCGATGAGATGGGCATTCTGTACCAGCAGACGCTTGGCAGGGTGGCTATCGGCAACGGCGGATTGACCGGCGAGGGACACGGGACAAGCACCATGATCCAGTCGGGACTTGTTCCGGAGGATCACAATGACTTCATCTTCACGGTTGCGTGTGAGGAATTCGGATTTATCGGAGCCGTTTTCCTGCTCGGCCTGCTGTTTGCCGTGATGATGCTTTCTCTTTACGCGGCATTCAAGGCGGTGGATATGATGGGCAGGTTCATGTGCATAGGTTTTTTTGCGATGATTGCCACCCAGACCATTTTCAATATCGGAATGTGCATTTCCGTGCTTCCGGTTATCGGAATCACACTGCCGTTCTTCTCCGCCGGCGGTTCGTCGAGTATGTGTCTGTACTTCGGCGTCGGGGTGGTGCAGAGCGTCTATATGCGGACAATGGAAAGCACGGGCGCGGCCATCGGCAAAAAACGAAGTATGCGGGTGCGTTACAGCTGAATAATGATCAGAAGACAGATAGGAACAACAGGCAGGGGAGAGGAACCTTCCCTGCCTGTTGTTCCGGGCAATAAAATCCCCGTGGCTGTGAATTGGCGCACAGCCACGGGGATTCATTCATTTTAAGTCGGAATTATGCCTTCATGCCTTCGACAATGGTCTTGGTATCTCTCGCAATGACCATTTCCTCATCGGTGGGAATGACATACACCCTGACCTTGCTTTCGGGAGTGGAGATTTCCGCTTCCTTGCCGTGGATGGAGGCG
>CADCON010000143.1 GCA_902803035.1 uncultured Ruminococcus sp. | reverse complement strand
TCCGCAAGAGAGAAGCTTACGAGAAGCCCTCTGTACGCCGCAAGAAGAAGTCCGAAGCAGCCAGAAAGCGCAAGTATAAGTAATTCCCGCGTTTTGGCTCTGCTTAGCCAATTCTGAGAATGAAGTGCAGGTAATGCCGGATCGTTCGGCGTTCCTGCACTTTTTCGTATGGGAGGATCAGGTAATATGGCGTTGTTCAAGCCACGAATGCGTATCGGCAAGATGATCGATATCACCCCCGGAATGCTGCGTGAAGCCGGCGTCAAGGCGCTGCTGCTGGATATTGACAATACGATGACCACCCACAACAATCCTGTCCCGGCGCAGGGCGTTGCGGAATGGCTTGCGCTCATGCAGTCGCAGGGCTTTCTGATCATGGTGGTTTCCAACAACAACGGCCGCCGCGTGCGGGAATTCTCGGAGCTTCTGGGGCTTCCGTTTGAAGGCGCTGCCAAGAAGCCGCTTCCCGTCGGATTCCGGCGCGCCTGCAAGCGGCTCGGCGTTCAGCCTCGGGAGGCAGCCGTGATCGGCGATCAGATTTTTACCGATATCATGGGCGGCAACCTGCTGGGCGCGTACACTGTCATGACGGAGGTCTACGAGCCGGAGTCTATGCTTCTCTTTAAAATGAAACGCGCCTGTGAGCGCTTTATCATCCAATTCTGGAGGGACTGATTGACAAAATGACTGATCCGAAATTCGGCCCTGCCGGCAGCTGCGAACGCTCGGCAGCGGAAAAGATCAAAACCACCGAGAAGCTCATCGAATGGCTTGCCGCGCAGGGGCTTACCGCCTTTGAATACCAGTGCGGGCGCGGCGTGACGGTCAGGGAACAAAAGGGCATTCTCATCGGCGAAAAGGCGAAGGAGCGCGGCATTACGCTCTCCATCCACGCGCCGTACTTTATTTCTCTTGCCTCCGCCGAGGAGGAGAAGCGGCTCAATTCCATCGAATACATATTTCAGAGCGCGCAGGCGGCCGACTGGATGGGAGCCGGCAGAATCGTCGTGCATCCCGGCGGTCTCGGCAAGCGCAGCCGCGGGGATGCGACCGCCCTTGCGAAGCAGACGCTGTCGGCGGCGCAGGAACGCCTTGACGCCAGCGGTCTGGGACATATCCACATCTGCCCGGAGGTCATGGGCAAGATCAACCAGCTCGGCGATCTCGGCGAGGTGCTGGAATTCTGCACACTGGACGAGAGAATGCTGCCCTGTGTGGATTTCGGGCATCTCAACAGCCGTATGCAGGGGACGATGGATTATGTCGCCGCTCTCGATGAAATCGAGAACAGGCTGGGCATCGACCGTCTGCGGAATATGCACATTCATTTCAGCAAGATCGAGTACACTTCCGGCGGCGAGAAGCGTCACCTCACCTTTGCGGATGAAGTGTATGGCCCCGCGTTCGAGCCGCTGATCGACGAGATTATCCGGCGCGGTATGCACCCCACGGTCATCTGCGAATCCGCCGGCACACAGACGGACGACGCCCTGACGATGATGAGGTATTATTCCGGACATTCGCACGGAGCGCAGTGAGCGGAGGAGAATACAATGCCCAGACTGAAAAAGACGCTGCCGAAGGATTTTGACAGGATCGCTTCATCGGGCGATTCGCAGAAAATCATGGAAACGCTCAAGCAATGTCAGCCCGACGCATACACGGACAACTACAGCAGACAGTCGGCGCTGATGAATACGGATCTTCCCCACGACGTCATAAGCTGGCTGGTCAGGGAATATGGCGCGGACGTCAATTACGCCGACGCGTACGGTCGCACGCCCCTCAGTCAGGCGGCTGTCCGCAGGCCGGAGAATATCGACCTGCTGCTTTCACTCGGCGCGGAGATCGATTTCCGGAAGGAAGGCGGCCCGACCGCCCTGATGGTTGCCGCGACGGCTTATCGCGCGAACGGCGTTAGAAAGCTGGTGGAAAAGGGCGCGGACATTCAACTGACCGACGGCCGTTCCGGTTTCAATGCCCTGGAAGAAGCATTGGTGCGCTGCCAGAATATCGATATTCCGGCAATGGCGTTGATTGCCGGCATTTTCATTGACGCCGGCATGGAGATCACTGACGGTATGAAGGAACTGGTCGCTCAGATCGGCAGGAATTTTGAATTCTACCGCGACAGCTTTTCGTCCGATTACCTTCCCACCTGCGACGCGGGGCTGCGGGAACTGTATGAATTATTCGGCGTGCCGCCTGTTCCGCACAAGAGAAAATACGACGGCAGCGCGCCGATTTCCGTTTCGGAGAAGACATGGGTCAGGCAGTACGACGAGCTGTGGAATATGCTTGTCCCCGGCAGCGGCAAGGCGCGGTATGTGCAGGGCGAAGCCATCCGCATTATCGGCCGGCTGAGCCATGAGATTCTTGACAACGGCGCGGCCAACTGGGACGACGATTTCCGCGCCATGCGGGATGCGCTGGCGGCGATTCTGCGCGGCGGAAAGGCCGCCGGGGAAGGAATCATCCGGACGGTCACGAAAATCTCTCCCGCCACGGACGAAGCGACCTTCAACGCGGTCGCAAGGGCGGTCGTGGAATGGATCCTCGCCAATCCCGATCCGGTTGAGCTGGGAGAATGCAATTATTTTCGATGATCTTGTTTTTTTTCGAATTACTAGACTAGTGTGCTGTGCGCTTGTATGGAGTATGAATAAACAGGAGGAGGAAAATGGATTTCTCGAAGTATATAAGAAACCGTCTTCTTGATAAATATGAGTTTTATGATTATGGTCATGCATTGGAAATACTTCACGAATCTTTTTCTGCGGAGTGGGATGAAATACAGGATTGCCTTGGCTCATTTGAACTGACATACAAGGATATTCTTATGGCAGGTGGGAATGAGTCGCCTATACCAAAGAAGTTTGACGATGTTCTTTATCCGTATGGATGGAGAGAGATACGGATTTCAGGAGATCTCACCGTGAAAAAATATCCTAGACAATCCGCTCAGCGTAGAGGGAAATTCGCTAAAGAACCTTACGAAACAGAGATAATAGAAGGATACATTGACGGGCATAACATTGATTTTCTTAAGAATCGTGTTGCTTTTGACTTGGAATGGAACAGTAAGGACCAAACTTTTGACAGAGATTTGCTTGCTATGAGGACATATTTTGATTGTGGCCTGATCGATGTTGGTATTATTGTCACCCGTGCTGAGGAATTAAATGAGATTTTCAAGGCACTTGAAGTAATGCCAAAATATGGAGCGTCTACTACTTGGATCGGAAAACTACTTTACAGACTTGATAGCAGGAGAAACGGAGGTTGTCCGATACTGGCTATAGGTATCAAAAAGGAGTGTGTGGTTGATTATGAGTGACTTCCGTCAAACGGCAGAGTCATTGCTGACCTTCACTAACGGAAAAAAATATAATACGATTTATGCTGATCCGCCATGGCAGTTCCAGAACAGAACCGGAAAGGTTGCGCCGGAACACAGACGGCTGCTGAGATATGAAACCATGACGATTGATGATATCAGGAGACTTCCGATTGCGGAAATCTCTGATGAAAAAGCACATCTGTATTTATGGGTGCCAAACGCGCTTCTTCCTGATGGCCTGGCTGTGATGGATGCATGGGGGTTTGAATATAAATCCAACATTGTATGGGAAAAAATCAGGAAAGACGGCGGTCCTGATGGCAGAGGCGTTGGCTTTTATTTCAGAAATGTGACAGAACTCCTTTTATTTGGAATCAAGAAAAACAGTTCTCCCAATCGGACGCTTGATCCTGCACGATCACAGGTAAATCTAGTTCGATCTCAAAAACGTGAACATAGTCGTAAGCCGGATGAGATCATTCCCATTATTGAGGCTTGCAGCCAGGGAGAACGCATAGAACTATTTGCAAGAGGCGATCGTCCTGGTTGGGATATGTGGGGAAATCAGGCAACCGCGGATTATGAACCCAATTGGAACACCTATAAGAATCATACAATCGCGAAAAAAAGCTAAGGACAATAATATCACAGTTCCTTGCAAAAGGAGGACGAAAATGCAGAATATCTTAATCATCAACGGCCCCAATCTCAATATGGTCGGCGTGCGGGAGCCGGGCGTCTACGGCACCGAAACGCTGGAAACCATCTGCGCCCGGGTGAAGGAATACGCCGCCTCTCTCGGTCTGGAGGCGGACTTCATCCAGAGCAATCACGAGGGCGTTATTCTTGATAAAATTCACTCGGCCAAGGGCGAATACGCGGGCGTCGTCATCAACGCCGGCGCGTGGACGCATTACAGCTACGCCCTGCGCGACGCGATCGCGGCGGTCAGGCCGCTGCCCTTTGTGGAGGTGCATATGTCCAATATCCACGCGCGCGAGGAATTCCGGCACGTTTCGGTGATTTCGCCGGTCTGCGCCGGACAGATTTGCGGCTTCGGCTCCAACAGCTATCTTCTCGGCGTGCAGGCACTGGCTGATATGATTGACAGATAGAAGGAAGTTATTCTCATGACAAACAAATTTCTCGGGCGCACAACCGCGCTGATTGAACTCATTCCGGAAGAATACGACGGCGCGCTGATCATGTCGCAGATCAACGGCAGGTACTTCACCGGATTCAACTGCGACAACGGCTATTTCATCGTGACGCGCAACGGATGCGTCTATGTCACGGATTCCCGCTATACGGAAGCGGCGGGCAGGGCTATCGACTGGTGCAAGGTGATGGAGTACCCCGCTGGCAAAATGAAGGAGACATTCGGCGGCATTTCGCAGAGTATGGGCCTGAAAAACATAATGGTGGAAGCTGACCGCATGACGCTTTCCCAGTATTTCATGATGGAAGAAATGCTGCGTCCCGCCGCGCTGAGCCAGACCGGCGGACTCGACGCGCTGATTGAATCTCTCCGCGTACACAAGGACAGCGATGAAATCGCCTGTATGAAGGCCGCCCAGAACATCGCCGAGCAGACGCTTCAGCATATTTTCGGCATGGTGCGCGAGGGCGTTTCCGAAGCGGATCTCGCCTTTGAGTTTGAATTCTATGCCCGCAGACTCGGCGCGGAAAGGCTGGCGTTCGATTCCATCGTCGCTTCGGGCGAAAACGGCTCCATGCCCCACGCGGTGCCGGGTCAGCGCAGAATCAAAAACGGCGACCTCATCACCTTTGACGTGGGATGCGTGGTGGATGGTTATCATTCCGATATGACCAGAACCGTCGCTTACGGCGATATCTGCGAGGAGCAGCGCAGAATTTACGATATCGTGCTGCGCGCGCAGCAGCACGCGATGGATTACCTCTTTGCCGGCGGCGACGACCTTGCCGAATGCGACGCGGCAGCCCGCGATCTGATTACCGCCGAGGGCTACGGCGATTTCTTCGGACATTCGACCGGTCACGGCGTGGGGCTGGAAATCCATGAATTCCCGTCCGTGTCCTTCCGGGGCGGCAAGATTCCGGTGAATTCGGTCATTACCGTGGAGCCCGGCATTTATCTTCCCGGCAGGTACGGCGTCCGGATTGAGAATATGCTCTATAAAACGGCGGACGGCGCGGTCGATCTGGCGTCGCTCGACAGAGAACTGCTGATTCTTGGCTGAGTATGAGGGCATTTTGCATAATTTTATAAATTATTTTAAAAAAGAATATAAAAATGACTTGCATTTATGATTATTTTATATTATAATACAAATCGGTAAGTTCTTTTTAGGGAGGTAAAATTAATGATAGTAGCAGGCGATTTCAGAAATGGCGTCACCTTTGAGATGGACGGCGCGGTGTATTCTATCATCGAATTTCAGCACGTAAAGCCGGGCAAGGGCGCGGCCTTCGTCCGCACCAAGCTTCGCAATGTCATTACAGGCGCGGTGACAGAAACCACATTCAATCCCTCGGCGAAATTCCCGACGGCTTTTGTTGAGCGCAAGGATATGCAGTATCTGTATGAGGACGGCGGTCTGTATTATTTCATGGATCCCGAAACATATGAGCAGGTTCCGATCAACGAGAGTACATTGGGCGATAACTTCAAATTCGTCACGGAGAATATGATCTGCAAGGTGCTTTCCTACAAGGGCAATGTCTTCGGCGTGGAGCCGCCCAACTTTGTCGAGCTGAGAGTCACCAAGACCGATCCCGGCTTCAAGGGCGATACCGCAACCAATGCCACCAAGCCCGCCACCCTTGAAACCGGCGCGGAAATCAAGGTTCCGCTCTTCATCGAGGAAGGCGACATGATCCGCATCGACACCAGAACGGGTCTTTACATGGAGCGCGCGTAGTCCTTTTGAAAGTGTTGGTATTGCACGGCGTGTCATCCCACAGAAGACACGCGGCGTCATTTGGTTCTAATATATTTTTTCAGAGAGGATAATAGCTATGAATAAGTTGGAAAAACTTGCTTATCTGAAGGGTCTTGTCGAGGGTCTTAATCTGAACGACGAGAAGAAGGACACGAAGGTTATTAAGTACCTGATGGAGCTTCTGGAGGACATCGTGCTTGATATGGAAAATCTCGAAGAGGGCTTTGAGGATTTCCAGCAGCAGCTTGACGAGGTGGATGAGGATCTCGGCGCGATCGAGAAGGATCTCTATGAATCCGATTCCGAGCCTTGCGGATGCGCTCACGAGAAGACCGAAAAGAAATCCGCTAAGAAGACAAAGGACGAACTCTATTATGAAGTTACCTGCCCGACCTGCGGCGATACGATCTGCCTGGATGAGGATCTCATCAATGTGGGCGAGATGGAGTGCCCGAACTGCGGAGAAAAGCTCGAATTTGACCTTGACAACTGATTTCCGGCACGGAAACCGGCTGGTTTTGATTCCGGGTTGAGGTCGTTTCCTCTTTATTGAGGGGGATGTCTGTCATTTTGTTGCTTTGAGGAGTTTGTCACCATCGGCTGGCAGACTCCTTTTGCTTTTATTGAAGGTGCTTTTTTTGGAAAGAGAAGTTGAAAGACAAAGGATTCATATCGCGGTCAAGGGCATCGTAATCAACGACGGGAAGGCTCTGATTGTGCGGCGCAGCGGCATTCTGACCCCGGACGGCAGGGATTGGTGGGAATTCCCCGGCGGCACGCTGGAATTCGGCGAAACGCCGGAGCAGACCCTTGTGCGCGAGCTGCGGGAGGAAACGGGACTGGAGGTCCTGCCCGAACGACTGCTCTATGTCAGTTCCGCGCAGACGGATCCCGCGTACCAGATTATCATTATCACCTACCTGTGCAGCTGCAAGGAAGTGAAAGGAGTGCGTGTTTCCGAGGAGCATTCGGGCTTTCTGTGGGCGGACAGGCGTGTTCTGCGAGAGTATCTCGCGGAGGACATCCGTAAAGCTATGGACGTGAACAATATTTGGAATATATTTTGAAAAAAGGAGTATGACAAAGTATGATGAGCGATGGATTGATTTTAATTCTGATTTTAGTGATTTTGATTGTGTTCGTTATGGGCGGCATGATGGTGTACTGGAAAATGAGATCCGACAACGGCTATAACATGGGCAGAAATCATATGCTTGATCTGGGCTTCACTGACGAAGATTTGGAGAGAAATCAGGATGACGCTGACAAAGAACTGTATATCTTCCGCAAGCCCAGCAAAAGAAATGACAAAAAACAATAATCCTCTGACTGTTGTGCTGGCGGAAGCGGCGTTTTTATTGCCATTTACAGGGTGTTAACACGAAGCTGATACGCGGCTATCGTCAGAAGGTTCTCAGGAAAAGCTTCTGATTTTTGAAGGAAAGAAGGTATTCAGAAAAATGGGTATTACCAAAATCGTATTGACAGGCGGCCCCTGCGGGGGAAAGTCGACAGGCCTGTCCCGCATCAGGAACGCGTTTACCGACAGGGGATACCGCGTGCTGATCATTCCGGAAACGGCGTCGGAGCTGATCGACAACGGCGTCAGTTTTTCGACCTGCGGCACCCCGGCCGAATTTCAAAGTTGTCTGATGAATCTTCAGCTTGCCAAGGAGAGGACATTTGAGCGTGCCGCGGCGTCCATGCCCGACGAAAAGATCCTGATTGTCTGTGACCGCGGCGCGCTGGACAACAAGGCGTACATGACAGCCGATGAATTCGCCCGCCTTCTGGACAGCATCGGCACGAACGAGATTGAGCTGCGGGACGGATATGACGCGGTCTTTCATCTGACGACTGCCGCGAAGGGCGCGGAGGCGTATTACACCACCGCGAACAACACCGCCCGCACTGAAACCCCGGAGCAGGCGGCCGCTCTTGACGACAAGCTGATTTCCGCGTGGACGGGACATCCGCATCTCAGGATCATCGACAATTCGACGGGCTTCGACGAGAAAATCAACCGGCTTATCTCGGAGATCGCGTTATTCCTCGGCGAGCCGGAGCCGTATGAAATCGAACGCAAATTCCTGATTGAATACCCTGATACCGCCGCGCTGCTGGCTCTGCCGAACTGCGAGAAGGTGGAGATTATTCAGACATACCTGCGCTCTCCGGCCGATGAGGAAATCCGTGTGCGCCAGCGCGGTTCCGACGGGAATTATATCTATTATGAAACCCGCAAGAAACGCGTCAGCGGCGTAAAAAGACTGGAATTTGAACGCCGCCTGACAGTTCAGGAGTATCTCCGCCGGCTGATGGACGCGGATCCCGAGAGAAGCCCTATCCGCAAGGACCGGTATTGTCTGGCGGACGGCAATCAGTATTTTGAGATTGACGTCTACCCTTTCTGGAGCGATAAGGCGATTCTGGAAATAGAGCTTTCGGATCCGGAGGAAGCAATCCGCTTCCCCTCAATGCTGAAAATCATCAGGGAGGTCACGGACGACGAGAATTACAGGAACGCCGCGCTCGCCAAGAATCATTGACGGCGGGGAGCGGAAGAAGTACAACGGCGGCTTTTTCTGATTTCTGATGATCAGGAGGAAATGAAAATGAGCGCGGCAGGCAAACTTTTCCGGCATAAAGACCCGTTTGATACGTCCGGTACAAACGGGCTTTTTCTGCAGGCGGTCAGGGAAAACTGCGAATACCAGTTCCGGCACAACGAAAACTACCGCCGGATGCTGCTGGCACGCGGCTTCACGCCGGAAATGCTCAGGGAATACGACGATATGGCGAAGCTGCCCTTTCTCCCCACGCTTCTCTTTAAAAAGCATGAATTGTACACCATGCCGAAATGGCGGATGCTGATCAAGGCTACTTCGTCCGGAACGGGCGGGCAATTCAGCAGAATCGGCTTTGAGTGGGGCGGGCTGTGGAACGGCGCGCATATGGTGCTGCGCGTGATCGGCCGCAGGCGGCTTTTTTCCGCTGTCCCGTGCAATTATGTGGTGTTCGGCTACAAGCCGCACCGCAGCAACCACACCGCCGTTACCAAGACGGCATTCGGAGCGACGCTCTTCACGCCGTCGCTTCACAGGACATACGCGCTGCAATATAAGGACGGAAAGTACTCGGCGGATCTAGACGCCGTCGCAGAGGCAATTCAGAAGTACGCTGAATCCCGTTTTCCGCTGCGCTTCATGGGATTCCCGTCCTATACGTATTTTGCCATGCGTCTGCTGGACGAAAGGGGAATTTCCCTGAAGCTGCCGGAAAATTCAAAGATTATGCTGGGCGGCGGCTGGAAGCAGTTCTGGCGGGAGGCGGTGGACAAGCAGGCGTTCTATGACATGGCAAGGAAGGTCTTTGGCGTCGAAGACCGCGATATCGTGGAATTTTACGGCGCCGTCGAGCATCCGATCCTCTACTGCGACTGCGAAAGGCATCATTTTCACATTCCGGTTTACAGCAGGGTGATCATCAGGGATCCTGTCACGCTGGAGCCCCTGCCGAATGGCAAGGCGGGTCTGGTCAATCTGATTTCGCCGATGGTCCGCGCGACGCCCATTCTCAGCGTCATGACCGACGATCTTGGCATTCTTCACGACGCGGAGGAATGCGGCTGCGGCATTCATTCGCCTTATCTTGAGATACTGGGCAGGGTGGGGCTGAAGGAAATCAGGACCTGTGCCGCCGGTGCCGCTGAATTGCTGAAAGGAGGGGCGGAATGATTCTTTTTGACGGAAAGCTGTACCAGACCTCCGAGCAGACACGGTTGCTGGAGGAAATGGAGAAGCGCGTTACCTTCACGCTCGCGCATGGAAGGCTGTCGCCCGATACTGTCATTGAAGCCATCGACCGTCTGGGCAGAATGCTCCGGGAAGGGGAGCTTGATGAATTCATCGTGCGGTCGGGGCTTTCGGAGCTTGCCGACCGGATGAAGGGGTCGCTCTCCCTGCTCAGCCGCGAATACCTCCTGCACAAGATGAAGACGGAGCTGGGAGAGGGATTCTTTGAGCCGGGAGAAACGAGGGCGGTTGCCGGACTTCGCGGCGTGCGGACGCTGCCGATGCCGCTGGGAACGCTCTTTCACATCGCGGCGGGCAATATGGAAGCCCTTCCGGCCTATACCGTCGTGGAAGGCCTGCTGACAGGCAATGTCAACATTCTCAAGCTGCCGCAGGCGGACAGCGGCTTTACCGTCACCGCGCTTGCCAAGCTGATAGAGATCGAGCCTTCCCTCACGGATTACATCTATGTCTTCGACACGCCGTCGTCCGATATCGCTGCCATGCGGAAAATGGCGGAAATGGCGGACGGCATTGTCGTGTGGGGCGGCGACGCGGCGGTGCGTTCGGTGCGCGCGATGGCGTCTCCGGGCGTGAAGCTGATTGAATGGGGGCACCGGCTGAGCTTTGCCTATATTTCGGGCGGCTGGTCGGATCAGACACGGGAACTGTCCGCTCTCGCGGAACACATTATTGCCACCGAACAGCTCTTATGCAGCTCATGCCAGACGATATTCATTGATACGGACAGCATGGAGGAGCTGGAAGAATTCTGCCGCGGCTTCCTCCCGGTGCTGCAGAAGGCGAGGGACGCCCGCCCGATAACTGATATCGGCGCGGCTGCCGAAATCACGTTGAAAAGATACACCGCGTCGCTTGAAGCCGCTATGACCGGCAGCGCGGCCAGTAGCCGTGAATTCTCCGGCAGGATGTGCGGTCTGACGATCTGCGAAGACAGCGCGCCGGAGCTTTCCGAAATGTTCGGCAGACCGCTGGTGAAACGGCTTCCGCGAGAAAGGATTCCCGCGGAGCTGCGCGCGAAGAAGGGATATCTCCAGACAGCGGGGCTGCTCTGCCCCGCCGGCGAGCGCGGCGCGCTGACGGAACTGCTGATCCGGTGCGGCGTGAACCGCGTGACCACGGCGGGCCATATGTCGGCGGGCTTTTCGGGCGAGTCGCACGACGGGGAGTACTCCCTGCGCCGATACGTCCGCATCGCCAACGCCGAGGGGGCGGATTGACGGCCGTCGGATATCATTCACGCAATTTTAACAAAAAGAGCGAATATTGTTCAACTGAAAATACTATGATGGTAAAAGCAATCATTTTGTAATGACGGAAGTGCTGTAATTGACAATAGATGAAGCGGTAGTTTATTTTTTCATATATGCCTTTGTCGGCTGGGTCTATGAGACCATTCTGGTGAGCGTCAGGGAAAAGCGCTGGGCTAACCGGGGATTTCTGATGGGGCCGATATGCCCGATTTACGGGGCGGGCGGTCTGTTCTTCGCGCTGATCGGCTCGCGTCTGAGCATTCCGTGGACATTCCTCGTCTGCATGGTCAGCTCCGCCGCGCTGGAATACGCGACCGGCTTTGCGCTTGAAAAGCTCTTCCACGCTTCGTGGTGGGATTACAGCGATATGCCGCTCAATCTTCACGGCTATATTTGCCTGCCGGCGTCGCTGCTTTTCGGAACAATGGGCGTGGTGGTGGCGCATCTGATTCATCCCGTCCTTGCGGTTCCGATGGGGTATATCCCCGCGTGGGTGATCAGCATTGCCGCGCTGCTTTTAGTGGGAATCACTTCGGCGGATATTACCGTTACCGTGTCCACCCTCAGCGATTATCTGGACAAGCTGGTTGAAATTGACAGGGCGATCAATCAGGCGATCGACGAGAAATACAAAGAGATCGGAAGCGCGGTAAGCGGCACCATCAGGAATGTCAGGGCGATTCCGGCCAATGTCCGGGAGAAGATCATCGATCAGGCGGCGCTCCGCTCCGATCTCACGCTGACAGGCGTGCAGGCGCTGGTTCTCGGCAAAATCAAGAGCCTGCGCGGGGAGCCGGGCGTGGATCCTCTTCCTGAAGGACACAGCCTGATCAGCGAATTGATCCGCCGTCTGCCCAGAAGGAAAAAGTGATTGGATAGAAGGAAGCAGACCATTGAAGATCAGCGAAAAGGATAAGGCGTATATCGCGGAGTGCCTGGGGGATATCATTGCTACCCGGCAGGCGCAGAGCATGAAGACGTTTATACAGCACGGGCATATTTCCACCTATGAGCACGTGCTCAATGTGGTGTGCATGAGCTGCCGTGTCGATGAACGGCTGCACGCGCATTCCGACAGACGCAGCCTGATCAGGGGCGCGTTCCTGCACGATTTCTACCTCTACGACTGGCATGACCCCGCCTCCAATGAGGGACTTCACGGCTTCAGGCACCCGGCGAGGGCACTGGCAAGGGCGCAGGAGCATTTTCAACTCAACCGGACGGAACGCAACATCATTATCAGCCATATGTGGCCGCTTACCGTCACTAAAATTCCCCGCTGCCGCGAGGCTTGGATTGTATGCGCTTCGGACAAGCTGTGTGCCTTGTATGAAACCCTGCTCAGGGACAAGCGTCTGTTTGCAATCGATCTCTGATTCCGGAAACAAGAGCTTGCGGATTATTTGGAAGAAAGCATAAAACACCGCGTATTGCCGGGAGAATGCCGCCCGGAAATACGCGGTGTTTTGGATGACAGCGATGCTTATGCCCCGAAGACGTCGAGAGGGGACGTTTCCTTCTCGAATTTGTCGCGGGTGTCGATGAACCTGATGGCCTTGCCTGTGCCGATGGCCACACAGTTTTCAGGATCCTGCGCGACGGCGACATTGAGCTTGGTGCGCTCGGCCAGCAGCATATCCATGCCGTAGAGCCTTGCGCCGCCGCCGGTGAGCATGATGCCCCCGTTGGTGAGAAGGTCGCCCGCCAGCGCGGGGGGCGTTTCCTCCAATGTGTGCTGCACGGCGCGGCAGATTCTGACGGCCGGCTCCTCGAACGCGTCGAGAACATCCTCGGAGCTGAGTCTTATCATGTGGGGCATACCGGTCTTGTAATGCCTTCCCTTGACATTGAGGGAGAGATTGGCTTCACGCGGCACAACGCCGCCGATTTCCCGCTTGATGCGTTCGGCGGTCTGCGGGCCGATTACCAGATCGAATTTTGAAGCGATGAATTCGGTCAGGGCTTTATTGAAGGAATTGCCGGCGTACTTGACCCAGTGAGAGGAAGCAATGCCATTGACGGAGATGACGCCGATGTCGGTGGTGCCGCCTCCGATGTCGCATACCATGCAGCCGCAGGGCTTTGAGATATCCAGACCCGCGCCGAGCGCGGCGGCGACCACCGTTTCAATCAGGCAGACCTTGCGCGCTCCCGCCGCCCGCAGCGACTCGACCACTTCTCTTTTTTCCACCTCGGACACGCCGGAGGGGACGCAGACCACGACCCGCGGCATGAAGATGCGGTTGCCGCAGACCTCTCGCACATAGGCGGTGAGCATGGTTTCGGCCAGCGCGAAATGATGGATTCTGCCGTGCTTCACGGGGCTGACGACGGCGACCTTTTCGGGCGTCCTGCCGAGCATTTGCCGCGCGTCGGAACCGAACGCCAGAATCTCGTCGGAATCCCTGTCCACCGCTACCATCGCAGGCTCCGACAGGGCGCCGTTTTTGTCGGGCGTATAGATTTTGACAGCAGTGGAGCCGAGATCAATGCCGACGTCCATGCCGATCCTGATTCTTTTCATACCATACCTCCGGTTGCCGGAATGCGGACAGGAAGGGGAGAATGACGGCTGTTCCGCATAAATGCATACCTGTCCGAATATGTATAATGATGGCTTCGAGAATCCAGGCAGATTCTCAGAAAACGCGCAGCCAGACGATGAAAGCCACGAGCGCGATCTGAAGCACCATGATCGCCGGAATGCCTATCATGAATTTCGGGTGCTGGGTTTTGTGGCGTATGGCCTTCATGGTGAGATACATGGCGACGGATCCGCCCAGAGCCGAAATGAGAAGCAGCTGCGCTTCCGGCACGCGCCAGTAATTGGGGGAATCCTTCGGCACGTTGGACAGTCCCTTGTCGCGCACGGTCTGGTACACGGCGAAAAGGCTGATCAGTACGAGATGAACCGCGAGAATGACAAAGCAGATCCGGAGGACGACGTCAGAAAGGGATCCGCTGAAGAAGGACCCTTTGAAGATTTCCATTGGTGAACACGCTCCTGTTTACATTTTGTACACGACTGTACCCTACAATGGTAGTATAATATTTTTAATATGTCAAGTCGATTTTTGTAAAAACCGCAGAACGGGGGAAAACTTAATGAAGAAAAAAAAGACCGGGTCCGGGCTTCGCTCCGCCATGTTCTATATCATTGTCGCGTCTTTGACCGCGGCGATTGCAATAGCAGGCTCCGTACCGTATATTCTCGGCAGGACAGGCGCAAAATCCTCCGGGAATCAGCCCTCGGACAGGTCGGAAATATCGCGCGTGTATGTCAGGCCTTCCGTGGACGGCGTGGAAATGCGCGGCGTCTGGGTGGCGTATCTGTCGCTGGATGATGTGAATAAGCGGAAAATTGACGAGATTGTCGCCAAAGCGAAGGAAAACCGGCTGAATACTGTTTTTTTGCACGTCCGGCCGTTCGGCGACGCGCTCTATCAATCCGACTATTATCCGTGGTCGCATCTTGTCACAGGCACACAGGGAACAGCACCTTCCGACGGCTTCGATCCGCTTGCCTACGCGGTGGAAGCCGCCCACCGGGAGGGCATCGCCCTTCACGCGTGGCTCAATCCTCTCCGGATCATGCTGACCAGCGGTACGCTGCCGCCTTCGCTTGCCGGGAATAATCCCTACACCGTCTGGCGGAATGACGGCAATCCCGAAAATGACGATTGGGTGATCGACTATAAGAAGGGCAAATTCTACAACCCCGCTTATCCGGAAGTGCGGGAACTGATTGTCAAGGGTACAAAGGAAATCGTGGAAAAATACGATGTGGACGGCGTACACTGGGACGATTATTTCTATCCCGCTTATGACGAGTCGTTTGACGACAGCGTGGCATACAACGCATACCTCGGACAGGGCGGAAAGCTGTCGCTGTCTGACTGGCGCACGCAGAATATCAATGAATTGGTACGCGCGGTTTACAGCGCGGTCAAGGAGGCCGACAGCAGTTGCCTTTTCGGTATCAGTCCTGCGGGCAATGTCGACAATTGCCTGCGGATGGGTGCGGATGTGACGACATGGGGCAGCAGCCGGGGGTATGTGGATTATCTGCTTCCGCAGGTGTATTGGACCAACGACAACCGCATTGCGCCTTTTGAGCCGGTCTGCGCCAGGTGGAACGCCCTTGTGACCAATCCCGATGTCAGGCTGTACATAGGACTTGCGCTCTACAAGGCGGGTTCGGATGATGACAACGGCAAGTGGAAAAAGGCTGACGACATCATTATGAATCAGGTGCTTTACACCCGCAGCGGACAGACGAAAGCCGAAGGCTTCTCGCTGTATTCCTATGCCTATCTCGACAGCGACAAGACCGCGGAGGAAATGAAGAACCTGCGCTCCGTGCTCGACTGACGTTGTAAATGACTTGACAAACAGGCGCGGTTGGTGGTATATTGTAAAGGAACGAGATGATGGGAGAGGGGGACGCCGGATTGACAGGAATTCCGGTTACGCTGGAAATTGCCGCTGTGACCGATATCGGGCGGCTGCGTAAAAGCAACCAGGACAATTTTTATGTCAACGGTTGCTATATTGATCATTACAATGTGACCGCCGAACGCTTTGAAACCGTTGACAGCTCAGCCACTCATATTCTCGCGGTCTGCGACGGCATGGGCGGTCTTGAGGAAGGCGACGTCGCCGCGATGATAGGCGTTTCCACTCTGGATGAGTACGCGGACGCGTTTATGGAAGCCAAAAGCTCCGCTATGGCGGCATTCTTCGCACGGAAGGCCATTGACGCCGCCAATGACCGCATTCTCAGGCGCGCCAGAAAGATCGGGAAGGCAATGGGCTCCACCTTCGCTATGCTGGTGGTTTCCGCCAATTATCTCTACGCCTGCAATCTGGGCGACAGCGAGATTTTTCTCAAGACACGCTACGGCATGGAGCGGCTGAGCAAGCCGCAGACCGTGGCGCAGGAGCTGGTGGACAGAGGGGCGATTTCCGAGCGTCAGGCGAGCCGTTCAATTGTCCGCAATCAGCTCTCCCAGTACCTCGGCATGGAGAATCTGAAGGGGCTGAAGCCCAACGAATGCGCGCTGGAAATACGGACAGGCGACATTCTGATGATCTGCTCCGACGGCGTATCCGATTCGCTTGCGGATCATTCCATCTACGCCTGCCTGAGTCCCAACCGCACGGTGAAGGAGATTGCCGACACCATCATCGAGAAGGCCGTCCGGGGCGGCAGCGGGGACAATCTGACCGTTGTGATCGCCCGCGTGGTGGACGACGGCAGGAATGCCAGGCTCATAAGGCTGCTTACGGCGGCTTTGGGGATTTCGGCCGCGGTCGTGGCGGTTATTACGCTGATTCTCGCCCTTATCTGAGATTCGGCCGCACGATTGGTTTATACAAATTCACCAACCGCGGCGACGGCAGCTTGATAACTTTTTCAGCGCCGGTATATTCTCGCCGGACAGGCAATATTTTTATTGACTTTTTGACTTTACGACGTTAAAATATCATTGTATAAAAATGCAAATTATTCCGGGTCTTGACGACTGCCCGGTTGTGAGGTCATGGCTTTGGGCGGTGTGATAATTGCCTGTAAGGACGGCGCGATGTGCGACAAGCTGGCGCACACGCTTGCGGCGGCCGGCATAGATGTAGTGGGAACTGCCACCAAGGGCGCGTCCGCGCTGCAGAAGGCGGCAAGGTATTACGGAGATAACGGTGTGCTGCTTTGTGCCTATTCGATGAGCGATATGACCGCCGCGGAGCTGTACAGGATCATGCCGGAGGGCTTCCAGATGGTGGTGCTACTGACGGCACGGCAGCGCGCGATGATTACGCAGGGGGATATGCTCTGTCTGGATATTCCCATTAACCGCGGCGATCTGATTAACACCATACGTATGTTCACCGAGCCGCAGAAGCCGCTTTTTGTCAGGCCGGACAAACGCAGCGAGGACGAAAAGGAGCTTATCCATAGGGCGAAGGCCTTGCTGATGGAGCGCAACGGTATGTCGGAACCGGAAGCCCATCGCTTTTTGCAGAGGCAGAGCATGAACAGCGGCCAGTCGCTGGTCAGCGTGGCATTGAATATTCTGAATGGAGTTTTGTAAATGATTTTTCTGTCACCCATCTCGACAATTGAAAATTCAATAGCTCTTTTTCAAAGTTAGTCCGTCAGGGGGTAGCAATTATTTGCTATTCCCGTTTTTTTTACCCTTTTTCCGGACAAAGGAGGATACGCCAAAATGAAATTCACCAAAATGCACGGCATCGGCAACGATTACATCTACGTCAACTGTCTGGAGGGCATTGATTTTGACCCCGTACAGGCTTCCGTTACCCTGAGCGACAGACATTTCGGGGTCGGTTCGGATGGCATGATTCTGATCTGCCCTTCCGAAAAAGCCGATTTCCGCATGAGAATGTTCAATGCCGACGGCTCCGAGGGGAAGATGTGCGGCAACGGCATCCGCTGCTTTGCCAAATACGTCTACTGCAAGGGGCTGACCGGCAAGACGGTCATCACGGTCGAAACCCTCGCCGGTATCAAGACCGCGTGGCTCACTGTGGAAAACGGCGACGTCACGGCCATCCGCGTGGACATGGGGCGTCCGGTGCTGGAGCCTGCGCTCATTCCTGTGCTGTTTGAGGGAGAACGCATGATCAACGCGCCGATGGAGGTGTGCGGGAAACAATGGAACGTCACCGCCGTTTCCATGGGCAACCCCCACTGTGTCACCTATGTGGACGACGTGGACGCCCTCGACCTGGAGAAGATCGGGCCGTCATTTGAGCGTCATCCGCTCTTTCCCGAACGCGTCAATACCGAATTCGTGCAGCCGGTGGATGCAAGCACTGTGAAAATGCGGGTCTGGGAACGCGGCTCCGGCGAAACATGGGCGTGCGGCACGGGCGCCTGCGCGGTCGCGGTCGCGTCCGTTCTCAAGGGAGTGGTGAATTCCGGCAGCGTAACGGTGAAGCTGCGCGGCGGCGACCTTCAGATTGAATGGGACCGCGAGGAAAACACGGTTTACATGACCGGCCCCGCGACCTTCGTCTACGAAGGAGAGGTAACGTCCGCCTGATAAAAAGGCGTTGGTACGATATTGGTTCGATAATTGATTATAAGAAACCGGAGGAATGAGAATGTTCAGCATCAATGAGAATTTTGTCAGGCTCCCGCAGAGCTATCTGTTTTCGGACATTGCCCGGAGGGTCGCGGCGTTTACCGAGGCCAATCCCGACAAGTCCATCATCCGTCTGGGAATCGGCGACGTGACCCGTCCGCTGGCTCCCGCCGTGGTGGAGGCCATGCGGAAGGCGTGCGCCGAAATGGGCGAGGAAGCTACCTTCCGCGGCTACGGCCCTGAGCAGGGATATGCCTTCCTGCGGGAAGCCATTGTGGAGCACGACTACCGCGCACGGAATATTGATATTCAGCCCGACGAGGTGTTCGTCAGCGACGGCGCGAAGTCCGACACCGGCAACATCGGCGACATCTTCGGCAGGGAGAATGTCGTGGCGGTCTGCGATCCGGTCTATCCCGTCTACGTGGACACCAACGCCATGGCGGGCAGAGCCGGCGAATTGGGCGCGGACGGACGCTGGAGCAATCTGATTTATATGCCCTGCACCGAGGAAAACGGCTTTTCGCCTTCGCTGCCCGAAAAGCGCGCCGACATGATCTATCTCTGCTTCCCCAATAACCCGACCGGCGCGTCCATTACCTTTGAAGGGCTGAAGAAGTGGGTGGATTACGCGCTGGAAAACGGCTCGGTCATCCTCTTCGATTCGGCGTATGAAGCCTTCATCACGGAAGACCTTCCGCACAGCATCTTCGAGATTCCGGGCGCGGAGAAATGCGCCATTGAATTCCGCAGCTTCTCCAAGACGGCGGGCTTCACCGGCACCCGCTGCGGCTACACCGTGGTTCCCAAGGCGCTGCAATGCGGCGGCGTGTCGCTCAATGCCCTCTGGAACAGGCGGCAGACCACCAAATTCAACGGCGTTCCCTACATCGTTCAGCGCGGCGCGGAGGCGGTCTATTCGGAGGAGGGACAGAAGCAGATCCGGGAGACCATCGCCTACTACCTCCACAATGCCGGCGTCATACGCGAAGGGCTTGCCGAGGCGGGCTTCACGGTCTACGGCGGCGTGAACGCCCCCTATATCTGGCTCAAGACCCCCGGCGGGCTGACCTCGTGGGAATTCTTTGACGAGCTGATCAACAAGGCGGGCGTGGTCGGCACCCCCGGCTCCGGCTTCGGCCCCAGCGGAGAGGGATATTTCAGGCTGACGGCGTTCGGTTCGCTGGAAAATTCCATTGCCGCTATCGGGCGCATCAAGAAGGCGTTTGCGTAAGAGCCTGCTGACGTATCTCTCCACGCACGTCTGGCTTGCATATTTTCCGCCATATTTTGCCAAAATCCTCGTTAATACACAAAGTATTGCCTGCGGTTT
>CADCON010000142.1 GCA_902803035.1 uncultured Ruminococcus sp. | reverse complement strand
CGCCGGCGGTCTGCCTGCCGACCTGAACTTTGAACTGGTCGAGCCGGTCCGTATTCTCTTCAAGGACGAGGTGCGCGTTGTCGGCAAGGCTCTGGGGCTGCCTGACAATATGGTCTACCGCCAGCCGTTTCCGGGACCGGGACTCGGCGTGCGCTGTCTGGGCGCCATTACCCGCGACCGTCTGGAAGCGGTGAGGGAATCCGACGCCATTCTCCGCGAGGAATTTGCGAAGAACGGTCTGGAAGGCAAGGTCTGGCAGTATTTCACAGTCGTTCCGGACTTCCGCTCAGTGGGCGTGAAGGACGGCAAACGCACCTTCGCCTACCCGGTGATCATCCGCGCCGTGAATACCACCGACGCCATGACCGCCACCGTCGAGGACGTTCCCTTTGCACTGCTCCAGCATATCACCAAGCGCATCACCACGGAAGTGGAGAATGTCAACCGCGTTCTTTACGACCTCACCCCCAAGCCCTCCGCCACCATCGAGTGGGAATAATTCCTCCCCCATTCTTTCACCGGAATACCGAAGCCCCCGCCGCGAATCAACCCGTGGCCGGGGGCTTCTTTTGTGAAGATCACATCATGCCCGCCATCCGGAACAGCGCGGCGGCGGCGGCACAGACCGCGCATCCCGCCGCCGTCGGAATCAGCACGGCCAGCGCAGTCCATTTCAGGCTTCTGGTTTCCCGGAAAATCGTGACGCAGGTGGTCGCGCACGGCCAGTGCATGAGCGTAAAAAGCATGACGCAGACCGCCCGGCCGACCGTCCATCCGTTGGCGAGAAGCAGCGAATGAACCGCCCCCGCGTCATTCAGGCCATTCAGGCTGCCCTGCGCCATATAGGCCATGATGATGAGCGGAATGACAATTTCATTGGCGGGCAGACCGAGAAGAAATGCCGTCAGAATGACACCGTCCATTCCCAGAAGCTGCCCTGCGGGCTCCAGGAAACGGCAGATCACCGAGAGAATTGATTCCCCGCCGGCGCGGACATTGGCTGTCAGCCAGATCACCGCTCCGGCGGGAGCCGCGACAGCCGCCGCGCGTCCGAGAACAAAGAGCGTCCGGTCGAGCATGGAGCGGACAATGACGCTGCCGATTCTCGGCTTGCGGAAGGGCGGCAGCTCCAGCGCGAAGGAGGAAGGCTCTCCCCGCAGCAGCGTCAGCGAAAGCAGCTTTGACGCGCCGAACGAAGCCGCCAGCCCCAGACAGATCAGCCCCGTGAGAAGCGCCGCGCCGAGAAGCGAATCCAGCGGCGGCGCGACGCTTCCGGTCAGAAAGAGCGCAATCAGCGCGGTCAGCATGGGGAATCTCCCGTTGCAGGGAATGAAGCTGTTGGTGAGAATGGCAATCAGCCTTTCGCGGGGGGAATCAATAATCCGGCAGCCGGTCACGCCCACCGCGTTGCAGCCGAAGCCCATGCAGGTGGTCAGCGCCTGTTTGCCGCAGGCGCCGCAGCGGCAGAGCGACGCGTCAAGATTGAACGCCGCGCGCGGAAGATATCCCGCGTCCTCCAGCAGCGTGAAGAGCGGAAAGAAAATCGCCATCGGCGGCAGCATTACGGCAATGATGCGCGTGAGAACGCGGTAAACGCCGTCCACAAGCAGCCCGCGGGCGAAGGAAGACATTCCCCAGCCGTCCAGCCGGCTCCGCAGCGCCGGTTCAAGGCGTCCGAATACGCCCGAAAGCCATTCCGACGGATAATTCGCGCCCACGATGGTCAGCCAGAACACCAGGCAGAGAAGCAGCAGCATACACAGCCTTCCGCTGACCCTGCCGGTAAAGAACCGATCCAGACGGACGTCGGACACGGCGCGCTGCCGTCCGCTGTCCTTTGACACGCACTGCTCGCAGATCGCGCCGGCAGTGATCATCCGGCGGGAAATGACCGTGGCGGTCAGCTTTCCGCCGTCCAGTCCCCCGGCCGCAAGCTCCTCCCGGCATTCCCGCGCCAGGCTACGGAGCCGCTCCCGCATTTCAGGGGCCATTCCCGAAGCGTCCGCGATGCTCCGGACAAAGGGGTCGCTGTCGTCCTGCAGCAGCTTCAGGGCGAAGAAACGCGGCCGGACGCCCGGCGCGTTCTTTCCCGCGCACGCCGCGACCGCGGATGCAAGGCGGCGCAGCTTTTCCTCCACCGGAAGCGGATAAGTCGCCGGACAATTCCTTCGCCTGCCGCCCGCGGACGCCTTCGCCATGCAGGCGGCCAGCTCGCCCAATCCCTTCCCGCTCGCGGCGGAAGACGCGACCACCGGCATTCCCAGCAACGCCGAAAGCCGGCCCGTATCGACGCGGATTCCCCTGCGCCCGGCTTCATCGATGAGGTTGACGCAGACAATGATGGGTCTGTCGGTCAGCTCCGCCATTTCCAGCACGAAGGAAATGCCCCGCACAAGGCAGCCCGCGTCGCAGACGACGGCCACCGCGTCGGCGCGCCCGGCGCAGAGGAATTCCACCGCCGTCTGCTCCTCCGGGGAACGGGGCGTGAGGGAATACATTCCCGGAATATCGACCACGCGCAGCCGCCTTCCGTCCCGTTCAAAGAAGCCTTCGGCGGCGTCAACCGTCTTGCCCGGCCAGTTGCCTGTATGCTGTTTCAATCCGGTCAGCCGGTTGAAAACCGTGCTTTTGCCGACATTGGGATTGCCGGCGAGCGCAATGACGGCTTCCTGTCCGGGGGCGGGAGACGCCGCCCTATGCCGGAGGAGGGATTTCACCTTATCTGTCACACTCATTTTTCATCACCGCAATTCCGTCCGCGTCGGCGGATCTCAGCGCGATCACCGCGTCCATGACCAGATAGGCAGCCGGACTGCCGGAGGGCGCGGAGAAGAGCTTCCTGACCCGCGCGCCTTCAATGAATCCAAGATCCAGCAGCCGTTTGTACAGACCGCCGCATTCGCCGAGTGCCAGAATTCTTCCGCATTCGCCGTCCCGCAGGCATCGGAGCGAACACACCATTTCATTTGCATCAGTCATCAGACCACCTCCGTTTCCTTTTTTCAGAATATGAACCGATCCGCTGATCTGTGACTAAGAGCCTGTTTAGATTCTCGGAGTATGCGTCATGCGCCGTAAGATTTTTCGCCGGATGAAGCCAAAACCGCAGGCAATACTTTGTGAGATTAACCCGGGAAACATCCGTTTCCCGAGGATTTTGGCAAAATATGGCGGAAAAGATGCAAGCAGGACGCGCGTGGAGAGATTCTGAACAGGCACTATGATTTTGGCTTGCAAACCGGAAGGAAAGCCGTTATAATAGTCTTATCAGAAAATCATAGGAGGACCCTTATGCTTACCAATTATCACACCCACTGCGACCGCTGCCAACACGCCGAGGGCAGCGTCGAGGATTATGTGAAGCAGGCGATCATCGACGGCTTCGGCATTCTGGGAATGAGCGATCACCTGCCGTATCCGCATCACGATTACGGCTTCCGGATGGATTTTGCGGAAATCTGGGATTATATCTATGACGTGAGGGAATGCCAGGAAAAATACGGAAACAGGATACAGGTTCTGCTGGGATTCGAGAGCGAATACCTGCGTTCGCAACGCCGGTATTATGAGGAACTGCTCACGGAATACGGCGCGCAATACCTTGTGCTGGGGCAGCATTTCTTTGAAGCGGACGGCGATCTGAAAAGCGCGTATTACCTGAGCGACACCGCTGACTGCGTCGCCTACGCCCGCAGCATCAGCGAAGCGCTGGACACCGGCTGTTATTCGCTGCTCGCGCATCCCGACATCGTAGGGGTCTGTTGTCTGGAATGGGACCGCCATATGGACGAAATGACCGATATCATCATCGACAGCGCGCTCAGGAACCGCGTTCCGCTGGAGATCAATGCCAACGGAGTCCGCAGGGGATACATTACCGACAGTCTTGGCGCGCATTATATGTATCCGCACTTCAAATTCTGGGAGAAGGTCGCGGAAAGCGGCGCGGAGGTCGTTATCAGCGCGGACTGCCACACCCCCGCCCTTCTCAGCGACAGCGCGATGGATAAATGCCGCACGATTGCCCGGAACTGGCGGCTGAATGTGGTGGAAGAAATTTCATTGTCAAAAATTGAATGATTTTTCATCCGCATGAAATCACACTCTCTGCGCAAAATAGTGGTGCGGACATCTCGCGCCTGCGTTTTGTCCTGCGAAAAAGCCGGCATTCAATGCCGCGCTGTACTTTTTTTACGGAGATGACAAAATGCTTGACAGAACATCGCTGATACTGGTGATCATCGGCGCGCTGAACTGGGGCTCGGTCGGACTTTTCAAATTCGACTTTGTGGGCTGGCTTTTCGGCGGACAGGCCGCCACCTTCAGCAGAATTATCTTCACCCTCGTGGGTCTGGCGGGACTGTGGTGCATTTCCCTTCTCTTCCGCGACAGGGACGAAACCTCCTCCGAGATCAGCCATATGTAAACCCCGCGTTGGATCCCCCGTACAGATGAAAAAAACAGCCCGGCTTCTCCCGATTTTCCATAGGGATGTGTCGGACTGTTTTTTTGTTTTGGTGGTGGAAAAAATGCTTCTTCACCGCCCCAGCCGCCGGAGGGCTTGTTTGGCGTCTTCATCGCCTTGCGCCGCCGCCAGACGGTACAGGCGGATTGCTTCATCAAGGTCTTTGGCAACGCCCTTGCCGT
>CADCON010000141.1 GCA_902803035.1 uncultured Ruminococcus sp. | reverse complement strand
GCTTTTGTTTTTCGACATACAATCACCAGAAAGAGAGAATAAAGAATAATGAATAGAGAATAGAAGTGGAAGGCGCGGTGCGCCTTGGCATTTATTGCAGCGCGCCGCTCCGTCAGAGAGGGAGTCCTCACGGGGTGAAGATTGCTTTCATTCTCCGGCGGGGGCGGGCGGAAGCTCCAGCGTGATGCGTCCCAGCCGGCCGGCGCGGTATTCGTCCATCAGCATGACCGACACGCGCTCATAATCGATATCGCCGCCGCGCAGCAGCATTCCGCGGCGGGCGGCTATGCGCTCCATCGCTTCCACCGGCGAAAGCCCCTCCACGCTGTCAAGCTTGTATCTCTCGCACAGGCGTTCGGGGTAGCGTTCGAGCATGAATCCCAGCAGGTCAAGACACAGCGTTTCTATGTCCACCACCGCGTCCTTCACCGCGCCGGTAAACGCCAGCCTGCGCCCCACTTCCGGATCCTCGAATTTCGGCCACAGCACGCCCGGCGTGTCCAGCAGCTCCACGCCGCCCGCCACGGTGAACCATTGGTTGCCCCGCGTGACGCCCGGACGGTCCGCGACCTTCGCCTTCCCGCCCTTCGCCATGCGGTTGATGAAGGACGATTTGCCGACATTCGGAATGCCGACCACCATCAGCCTTATGCTTCTGCCGCCCATGCCCTTCGCCTTCCACACGGCAATCCTGTCCGCCAGCAGGGCGCGCACCTCCTCCGCGAAGCGGTTGAGTCCCCTGCCCGTCTTGCAGTCGCAGGCAATCGCCTTCGCGCCCTGCCGCGTGAAATATTCAATCCAGCGGGCCGTCGCCGCGCTGTCGGCGATGTCCGCCTTATTCAGAAGCACGATGCGCGGACGGTGCGCCGTGAGCGCGTCTATTTCGGGATTCCGGCTGCTCTGGGGGATGCGCGCGTCGATGATTTCCACCACGCCGTCCACCAGCTTCATGCATTCCTCCATGCGCCGCCGGGTCTTCGCCATATGCCCCGGATACCAGTGTATATCCTGCGCGGCGGCTTTGGGGGCGTCCGGTTCGCGCATCAGTCCACACCTCCGACCCGCTCAAAGGGATATATGCGGAATATCGCCTTGCCCATGATGTATTTCTCCTCCACCATGCCCAGACCGGGGTCGCGGCTGTCGAAGGAATCGTTGCGGTTGTCGCCCATGACGAACACCTTCCCTTTGGGAATCGTCAGCGGGTATTCGTAAGCCTCCCCCGAACGCTGGATGTCCTGATCCAGGATGTACGGCTCGTTGATCTTCACGCCGTCCACGGTCACTGTGTCGGTCTCCGCGTCCACCGAGATGGTCTGCCCCTCTACGGCGATGATGCGCTTGATGAGCGGCTCGTTGTCGTGGGAATTC
Organism: uncultured Ruminococcus sp.; assembly: GCA_902803035.1. Classification (GTDB taxonomy): domain Bacteria; phylum Bacillota; class Clostridia; order Oscillospirales; family Acutalibacteraceae; genus RUG762. The sequence goes on along the minus strand of CADCON010000141.1, from coordinate 4,235 downwards.
GGCTGCGTGATCACCACTATGTCCCCGTTCTGCGGGGTGTAGAACATACTGTTCAGCACGATTCTGTCCCCGGACGTCAGCGTCGGATTCATCGACGGCCCGGACACGCTCACTACCCGGAATATGAAGGTGAACAAGATCACCACAATCGCCAGCGCGAAGGCGATCGCCTCCAGCCATTCGTACACCTCCACGACCACGCCTGACGGCTTTTTCTCATTGCTGCTGTTGTTTTCGCTCATGTTGATCCTCCGTTGCTTTTCAGAATTGAAACCGTTTCCCTTAATTATACTCCCTTTCCGGCTGAATGGGAAGAGCATTCTGAAAAAATTTTCGCAAAATTCAAAGATTGCTTCCGCCGCCGAATGTCAGCGTGTAGATCTCCGCGTCTTCCGTCGGGTCGCTGTAAAAGCGCGGCCGCGTGCCGATCCATTCAAAGCCCGATTGCTCGTACAGCGCGCGCGCCGCCGCGTTGGAATGCCGCACCTCCAGCGTGATTTCGCTCATGCCCGCTTCCCGCGCCGCCGCTGTCTGCGCCCTGACCAGCTTTGCCGCTATCCCCTGCCGGCGGAAGGCGCGCGCCACCGCTACATTGCAGACATAGGCGCAGCCGCCCAGGTGATGCGCGCCCATATAGCCCGCGACTTCGCCCCCCGACAGCGCCGTCAGGAATACCGCCGAGGGCACATTCAGCTCTTCCTCCAGCGACCGCGCGCTCCATGGCTGCGCGAAGCATTCCGCTTCTATGCGGGCTATCGCGGCGATGTGCGCCGGTGACATCGGGACAATGATCACGTCGTCGTTCATTCCGTTGCCCCTTTCTCCCTCACGGACGGGAGCGACGAAAGCAGCCGGCTGACGGCGGCGTAAATTTCGTCGCGGCATTCGCGGTAGACGTCCTCGTCCTCCCCGTAGGGGTCGCTGATTTCGGTCTCCGGCAGGGCAATGGCTTCCGCCGGAATGCCGCATTGCTGCAGAATCTGCCCGAGCGGACGGGTCATGACCGCGAAAAGGTCGGTCCGCTCCGCTATTTCGGGATTCAGACGGCGGCTGCGGTGGGCGGTGAGATCCACGCCGATTTCGCGGCAGACGTCGATGGCATTCTGGCTCGCGGGCGCGCCGTTATAGGTCGCTACGCCCGCGCTGGACACGGTGACGCCGCTGTCCGGGTACTGTTCGCTGATGATTTTGCGGGCAATCCCCTCCGCCATCGGAGAGCGGCAGGTATTGCCCATGCAGACAAAGGTGATATGCATTTTCGTTTTTCCTTTCACTATCCACAAACAGTGGTTTTCCTTTCCTGAGCGTGACGCCGGCGTCAGTTCTCGCCGGCGTCAATTCTCGCCGGTGTCGGCGACGACGCGGCGGAGCTTACGGACAAACCGGCTGAATCGGGCGTCCTTCCGGCGTTCGGGGTCATAGGCACCGAAGAGCGCGTAGACCGCGAACGCGGCAATGCAGACAACCGAAGTCGCCTTGCCGAGTCCGAGCATCGGCGTTTCAAATTCAAACCGGATATCGGAATGACCCGCGCCGCATTCCACCGCCATGAAGCCGACATTGACCTTCTCCACCGCTACCTCGCTGCCGTTGACGAACGCCTTCCAGCCCGCGTGATACGGCACGCTGAAGAAGACCAGCTCCGGCTTTTCCAGCTCGATGGACGCCGAGAAGCCCTTGCTGTCCGGGGTGAAGGAATCGCAGCAGTTCTGCGCCCGCTGGCGGCAGTCCTCCTTGAATCCCGCGTCGGTGAAGTCGCTCATTCCGGCGGGCAGCGGGTCGAGAATGCCGCTGTATTTCAGCTCCTGTTCGTCATTGATGACAATGGCGCGCAGCATCAGCTTCTGTCTGTCGCTCTTGGAGAAGCCCTCGTTGTAATCCCTTTCGGTCACGTAATAGTCATAGGTGAAGCCCATTGGAACGTAGCATTCGTTCTCCCAGATGCGGTAGCCGCCCTCGGTTCTGACATACGTCCAGAAGGGCATCTTCGGGTCGGTCGTGGTGGGCTTTCCCGCGTGATCAAGGCTGAATTTGCCCTTCCCGGCGTTATCGAAGAGATAGCGCACGCTCAGAAGCGAGCGGATCGCGTAATGCTCGGTTCCGGGACGGCTGCCCACGCCGCGCTGGACGCCCACAGAGGTGTAGAAATCGATGACCGACGGCGGCACGATGGAATGGAACGCCTGTATGCAGGAGGTATCCCAGAACATTCCCATATTGTCCATATCCGAGCAGAAATCCACGCGGTATTTCGCGTCGTGCAGCTCGTCGAGGTGAATATTCCCGCCGCGGCTGAGGGCGTAGGGAATGACATATTCGCGGCTGTCGTAGGAGAGGGTTTTGCCCTGTCCGTTGAAGATGAAAAGCGTGCAGAAGTAGATGAAGATGATTCCCAGCATACTGACCGAATACGTCCTGTGGCGGTCCTTCGCCTGCATCAGACGGATGATGAGCGACACCAGCATCAGCGAGAGGGCGGCGATGGCGACATAGATCCAGAAGCGGTCCTCGTAGGCGTAAAGCCCGTATTCGGCGAGCGTGCCGTTGTCGGGATTCTCCTTTGTCTTCAGCGTCAGACCGATTGACAGCGCGATGGCCGCCGTAATGCCTGCCGACCATCGGAAGGCCCTTGGCCAGTCGATGTCAGCGTTGCTCATGGCCATGACCGTTGCGAGCGAGGTCATGAGGGTGAACATGAAGAACCACCGCGCGTAGTAGGTCGCGCTGAACAGTTGGAAGACCGAATTCAGCAGGGGGATGAACGCCATGAAGAAGCAGACAATCAGCATCCGGCGCAGCCAGTGACCCTTGCGGCACTGGAGCCAGCCGATCACGCCGGTCATGCCGAACAGCGGCAGCCACGCGGCGAGCGAGCCCCATTTGGTGTTGGAATCGGGGGTGAAATTGGGGCGGGCGGGGAGATCCGGCGGGAAGAAGAAGGCTTCGAGGATATTGAGATACCGCTGGGAATTGGAGTAGACGAGGGCATTCCAGCCGTAGAGCTTTTCCTCGGCGCGGGGATTGCCCGACACCTCCCAGACCGACGGGAACACAATGGCCGCCGCCATGCCGAAGCCCAGGACGGCTTCAAATGCCATCCGCGCGAATTTGCCGGGCGTGAGCTTCCATTCGCGGCTCATGGTGGCGCGGATAATGAAGTAAAGCAGCGTGAAGAAGACTTCCGCCACGAAGAAGTAGTAATTGACGAAGGCATTGACAGCCACGGTGACGGCAAACCACCCCTTGCGGTCATTGACCGCCAGCTCCTCCAGCGCGATGAGCATCAGCGGAAAGAAGACCATCGGCTCATGGAAGTGATTGAAGAACATATTGAAGACGGAGAAGCCGGAGAAGGCGTACATCAGGCCGCCGAGGACGGCGTATTCGTCATAGCGGGTGAAGCGGCGGATGTAGGCATAGCCGGTCATGGCAGCCAGTCCCACCTTCAGGGCGAGCAGGGGGCCTATGGTATAGGGCACGGCGGCAGAGGGCAGCAGCAGCGTCAGCAGGAAGAAGGGCGAGCCTAAATTATAGAAGGTATAGGAGCCGATGAAGCTCACGCCGAGATCGGTTTTGAAGTCCCAGCCCGTCGCGCCCTGCCAGATCGCGTCGTGGGCGTGCATATAGAACGGGTACTGCTGCACATTGAAATCCCCGTACATCAGGAAGTACCCGCTGTCGTAGATAATGAAGGGCAGCATGACCGCCAGAACCGTCAGGAAGGCGGTTGAAAGCACAAAGAGATATCGCTTCACGCCGGGGGCGGGAAGTCGCGCGACCTGTGACAGCGACAGCGGACGGATATTTTTCACTTGCATAATTGACACTACCTCTTCCATTCCTATCAGAATTCAGTCAGAAACGCGGCGCGACGGCCGCATTCATTGTGGTTATTCTCCCCGCAGAACGGTGACATATAACAGAATTATCATACCACACTTTTCCTACCATTACAACTAAAAGTTTTGAACGCCGGAAGGGAATTCGCTGCCGCTTTTTTCCGCAGGGCGCGAGGCTGCGCGCGTTGTTTCCCCGGCATTGCGAAAGGCGCGGGTCGGGCGCGGGGCTGCGCGCGCGTTGGTTCCCCGGCATTGCGAAAGGCGCGGGTCGGGCGCGGGGCTGCGCGCGCGCTATTCCCCGGCATTGCGAAAGGCGCGGGTCGGGCGCGGTACTGTGCGCGCGCTATTCCCCGGCATTGCGAAAGGCGCGGGTCGGGCGCGGGGCTGCGCGCGTTG
>CADCON010000140.1 GCA_902803035.1 uncultured Ruminococcus sp. | reverse complement strand
TGAGGAAGCCGTTACCACCGCCTATGAGGACGTCAGTGCCAGCGACGTCAGCCTGATCAGCCGGTCCAAGGCGGCAGGCACATACGGTATTGTCGTCTCGAATTACCTCGCCGGTGGCGGCGATTCCATCAGCATCGAGATCAACGGCTATCCCGATGGCCACCTCTACGAGTACGAAAAGCGATTCAGCCAAAGATTGACGCTTTCCACGGAAGCCTTCCCAAAGACTGCCGCGCTGGTCGTCAGAATCTGCAACGCCAAGTTTGACGGGGCGCAGGCGCACTTCAAGGAGTCGGCTGAAAACGCCAACAAAAAAGACGATCACTATGGAAGGATGGATTTGTCAGTCCATTATATCGATCGAAACAGATCCCTTTATGTGGAATATATCTATCTGACTGGCAGCAAGCTCGATGAGTCGCTGCTTAATGACAAGGGAAGAAAGGCAGCGGAATACCACAACTACGATGAGGAAGAAACAATACCTGAGATCATCGAGATCGAGGTCGATTCCGACGCAATGGCGCGGCAGCTTTTCAAGGATATTCAGGCGACGCAGACCATTGACTTCACCAGGCCTTACTGCCGCGTCACATGGTATAACTACGGCGTAAAGGGCTTCCCGGAGTATCTGACCTTCTACGCGCAGACCGACTTTCCTTCCATCGGTCAATAATGCCGCGCTCCGGATACCTCACTGACTATACCTCACCCATATAGAACAACAAACACCCCGGCTTCCTGTCAGCTTGTTTCAAGCGGCAGGAAGCCGGGGTGTTTTACCAACCTTTTGGCCATCAGATTCATAATGAGCGTTATCTGGCCTGAAGAAAGCCGATTTCGGTGTAGATCATGCCGTTATTGGCGCGGTCGGAGCGCATGAGCGAAATTCTTCCGGCATTCATTTCGACCGGACTGACGCACACGGGAGGAATCGTTTCTTCCGATGCCTTTCTCAGCAGCGTGATGTGGGGAGAGAACCGCTTTCTGTCAAACGGAATGCAGGAAACGGACAGGGCGCGACGGATGCGCTTTGCCACCGCTTCCAGCGCGGGCGACGCCTTCAGCCCTGCCCACCACAGGTCGCCGAACGCGCCGACGCCTTCCAGCGTCAGCGGAATGGGCGAGAAGGAGACGGTCTGCAGCGCGTCGGTCACCCGATCCGGGTCGGGATATTCCCCGATGAAGGCGAGCGTCAGGTGAAGGTTTTCTTCCGGGCTGAAATTCCCTCTCACACCGGCGTCATACCAGTCATTCTGAATGTCGATCAGCGCTTCCTTCATCTCCTGCGTAAGGTTAATGGCAATAAATAATCTCATATGGCACTCCTGATCAACGCATGATAATGTAAATGGCTCATAGCCTTAAATTTTGAAGCACTTCTGGATATCGCGCAGTTCGCCGATGACGAAGGCGACGTCGCCGGGCTTGATCTCGGTGTCGGGGGAGGGAATAAAGACATTTCCGGAGCGTTTCATGGTGAGGACGTTGATCTGGAATTTCTTGCGGATATCAAGCTGCATGAGCGTTTTCCCGACCCAGTCCTTGGGGACCTTCATCTCATAGATGGAATAATTGTTGTCGAGATGAATGAAGTCAAGAATGCTGTCGGAGGCGTATCTGGTGGCAATGCGGAGAGCCATCTGCTTTTCGGGATAGACCACTTCATCCGCGCCGTTTCTCAGAAGAAACTTCATCTGCACGTCGTTGGTTGCGCGGGAGACGACCTTCTTCGCCCCAAGCTCCTTAAGAAGGGAGGTGGTTTCCAGCGAAGACTGGAAGTGACTGCCGAGAGCGACGATGCATACGTCGAAATCGCTCACGCCGAGCGAGCGGAGGAATTCCTCGTTCGTGGCGTCGCCGATGCGCGCGTTGGTGACAAAGGGAAGAATTTCGTTAATGCAGTCTTCCTTGACGTCCACTGCCATTACCTCGCAGCGAAGCTCTTCCATGCGTTTGGCGATATGGCTGCCGAATTGTCCCACACCGATAATCAAAGCTGTTGTCATGATGATTACTCCTTTTAACCTACTGAGATTTTTTCAAGAGGCAGACGCGAATTCCTGCTGTCCGAAGAAGGCAGGGCGGCGTAAATCAGCGTGAGCGCGCCCACTCTGCCGAAGAACATGAGCAGCATCAGGATTCCCCTCGAAAGCATTGAGAGCCGGCCTGTAATGCCGAGCGTCAATCCCACCGTGCCGACGGCCGATCCGGTTTCAAAAAGGCAGGTGAGCAGGGGAAGGTCCTCTGTCTTGCTGATAATAAGTCCGCTGGTGAAGAAGAGAACAAGATACATAAAGAGAATCGCGCCCGCGCTGCGGACGGTTTCATCGGAAATTCTGCGCTTGAAGCACTGCACGTCGTTTCTTCTGCTGAATACCGTGACGGCGGCGAGGAAAAGCACGGCGAAGGTCGCGGTTTTCATACCGCCGGCGGTAGAGCCGGGCGAGCCGCCGATGAGCATGAGGAAAATCATGATTGCCGTGCCGGATTCGTCCATCTGGGTGAGATCCTGCGAATTAAAGCCGGCGGTTCGCGTGGTAACCGACTGGAAGACCGAGCTGAGCACCCTGTCGCCGAACGGCAATCCGTCGTATTCGCAGCAGAAGAAGTACACGGCGGGCAGCACGATGAGAATCAGCGACGTGAGCAGCACGACCTTGCTTTGCAGGGAATACCGCTTGAAGCGGTGGCGGTAGGTGCCGATGTCATTCCACACCAGAAAGCCGATGCCGCCGGTCACGATGAGAAGCATAATGACGAGGTTGACATACGTATGGCTGCCGTAGGTGGTGAGAGAAGAGAACGGCTCCCGCACGCCCATGAGATCGAAGCCCGCGTTGCAGAAGGCGGAGATGGAGTGAAAGAGCGAATACCACAATCCCCGGAAGAATCCGAAGTCGCGGCAGAACACAGGGGCGAGAAGCAGCGCGCCGGACAGCTCAATAATGGCCGAGGTTCTCAGAATGAAGCTGGTCAGCCGGACGATGCCGCCGACCTGCGGGGCGGAAATGGATTCCTGCATGGTGCTGCGGTGCCAAAGCCCGATTTTCCGGCCGGAAGCCTTCATGATGGCCAGACCGATGGTGATGACGCCCATACCGCCGATCTGAATGAGGATGAGAATGACCGTCTGACCGAAAAGCGACCAGTATGTGGCGGTATCCTTGACGATCAGACCCGTGACGCAGGTAGCGGAGACCGCGGTAAACATCGCGTCCGGGAATGACGTAAAGCATCTTTCACGGGAAGAAACAGGCAGCATCAGCAGCAGCGTCCCGATCAGTATCAGACCGAAAAAGCTGAGAATGATGACCTGAAATGACGTCAGGCTTTTGCGGACGGGCAGTATGATTTTTTCTCTGAGAAAATCCCTGCACTTTTCAATGAATTCCTTCAATGTTGCACACCTCTGCAATAGCTGTTGCTTTCATTATAGCACACAAATCATAAATATTCTGTTAATTCTGGATGAAACGGACAAATCATCAAAGGTGTATTCACAAAAATGTTACCATTATTCCCTTGACATTGTGGGTCTAATGAATTAGAATCAAAGCGGGTCTAATAAATTAGATCATTCAGGAAAAAGGACTGAGGAAAAATGTCTGTGCCAAAGGTTTTTGAGAGCGAATACCGCTTCTGTCTGCTGCTGTGGGAAAAGGAACCCATCCGCAGCGGGGAACTTGCCAAGCTCTGTGAGCAGCGGCTCGGCTGGAAGAAATCCACCACCTATACCGTCATCAAGCGGTTGACGGAGCGCGGAGTGCTGCAAAACGAGAATTCCGTCGTCACATCCCTTGTCAGCAAGGAGGAAGTGCAGTGCGCCGAGAGCCGCGAGTTTATTGACCGCACGTTCGGCGGCTCCCTGCCGGGATTCATTGCGGCATTCACGGGCAGAAGGCAGCTTTCCGCCGAGGAAGCCGACGAGATCAGGCGTCTGATCGACGGCTACAAGGAGGACTGAAGATGGCCAATGTATTCTTGACTGTCCTGCGCATGAGCCTTGAAGCAAGTCTTCTGGTCGCGGTCGTGCTGGGATTCCGTGTCATATTCCGCAAGGCACCGAAATGGCTGCACTGCCTGATATGGACGATTGTCGCGGTCAAGCTGATCTGTCCTTTTGCGATAGAACGCGACTGGGGTATGTAT
>CADCON010000139.1 GCA_902803035.1 uncultured Ruminococcus sp. | reverse complement strand
GTCCTTCCAGACGGTCATGCTCTGCTTGCCGTCCTGGATGTACTTGAGGGAAGCCATTTCAGCGTCCTGACCGGTGATGACATAGCTGGTAACGTCGGCGTCAGCGGTGAAAGCGTCGGCGATAGCGCGGGCAGTACCGTCGTTGGGAGCGAGGATAGCGACATCGCCCTTTGCGGTTGCGTCAGCGGCAACGAGGTTGCCTTCCGCAAGAGACTTAGCGGTGTTGAAATCCCAGTTGGTGGAGATTGTGCCGAGGATGGTGGAAAGGGTATCATGATCCTTTTCAGCATCGAGAGCCTTGCCGCTGTAATCAGCGATAGCTTTGCAGTTCTGGACAACGAACTGACCATCAGCAACAGCCTTGTTCAGTACAGACCATGCGCCGGCGAAGAAGATGAACGCGTTGTTGTCTGTGACAGCGCCGGAGTAGATGTAGAGCGGAACGCCTTCCTTGCCCTGGTAAGCGTCGATGAGGTACTGACCCTGCGCGACGCCGACTGCGAAGGAGTTGAACGTTACATAGTAGTCAACAGCGTCTGTGCCGGTGATAAGACGGTCATAGCAAACGACTTTGACGCCGGCTGCCTTTGCCTTGTTGACTGCGGCGCCGGCTGCGGTAGCATCCTGTGCGCAGATAACAAGAACCTTGATGTTCTTCTCGAGAAGAGCTTCAACGTTGCTCAGCTCGACGTCGGATTTGCCCTGAGAGAACAGAACTTCGGAAGTGAAGCCAGCCTTGTCAAGAGCGTCTTTGAAAGAAGCTTCGTCCTGAAGCCAGCGGGGTTCTTCCTTGGTGGGGAGAACGATACCGACGTCAACGGATTCGTCTTCTGCGTTGCACGATGCCAGCGACATGACCATCGCTGTGAGCATCGCAAGAGAAAGAATGAGGGCTAACAGTTTTTTCATTATAAAACCTCCTGTATTTTGCGGGCTGTATTTTTGTACCCGCTTTTGTAATATTTTAATATATCTTTTTAAATATTACAAGTAATTTTATGTACAAAGTTTTTTTTAATTTTTAGAATAATTACTGATTTTATTATTTTTGTTATTATGTAATTTTATGGCGTCACGCCGTATTTTTGTGAGAAAAGCCTTGTGAAATAGCCGGGGCTGGCAAATCCGCAGCTCATGGCGATTTCCGTAATGCTTTTGTCCGTATCGGGAAGCATCCTCCGCCCGCGTTCCAGTCGGTAGCTGTTGAGAAAATCAATCGGGGACTGCCCGAGGTATTTCCTGAAAAGCCGGCAGCACTTGCTGCGGCTCACGCCTGCCGAGGCGGCAATTTCATCGAGGGTCAGAGGGTCCGCGTAATGCAGGAAGATGTACGACACGATATTCCTCTGAAGCTGCCGGTCCGGGTCGGAATCGGAAAAGCCCGCGGCGCAGGCTTCATGACCCGCCGTGAAAATCTATCCCCAGATATCGTATATGCAGCCGGCGATTTTCCATTGAACGCCGGCTGCATCGTTGTCTCTGATCCCGGAGAGCGAGCGCAGGCAGGAAGCGATCCGGCGGGAGCCTGCTGCTTCGGGTTCAAAGAGCAGGTATTCCAGCGCGTCGCTCCGCGTGACGGGCAGCACCTGCGAATGGTACAGCTTTTCCGTTACGTTCAACAGCGAAGGGTGGAACAGCACACAAATGAACAGGCATTCCTCCCTCTCCACGGAGAAGCCGTAATGAAGCTGCCTTGCGTTGACGAAAAGGACGCTTTCCTCCGTCAGCAGGACGGTGCGGCCGTTGATTTCATAATGCATCCTTCCGCTGAGAATGTAAATCATTTCTATGTCATCATGCCAGTGGCAGATGGCTCTCATGCCGGGATAGTCCGACAGCTTTTCCCTGAGGATTTTGACGGGAAGTCCGGGGATGTCGTAATGGACGATTTCGGATGAATCTCCGTTGACCTTCATTTCGATCATTGTCTGGTACCGCCTTTCCTCTGACACGATATTATCAGAAAACTGCCACTATTGTGGTAGATTTTCTGTTCTTCCGCTATTATAATTATATTGTAACAATTCAGGAAAGTCAACGGAAAGGAGTGATCGGAACGGAGTCCGTCACCATTCGCCGCGGTCCCGCCGGCTTCAACAGAAAGCTGTTCTCCCTGGTGCTTCCCATTGCCGCGCAGAATCTCATGTCGGCGGTGGTCAGCGCGTCCGACGCGGTCATGCTCGGATTCATCGATCAGGATTCGCTTTCGGCGGTTTCGCTTGCTACGCAGGTGCAGTTCGTGCTGCATCTCTTTTATGTGGCGATTACGCTCGGTGGCGGCCAATTCCGTTTCCAATATCGTCAAGAATATCCTGGCTTCCGTCTGTCTCGGCATCGGCACGGGCAGCGGCATTATGGTGGGCAACGAACTGGGGCGCGGCGAAATGGAAACCGCAAGGCGGTACGGCGACAGGCTTTCGCGGCTCTCTGTCATCGCGGGCGCCGTGACAGGCGGCATGATCCTGCTCAGTATTCCGCTGATGAAGTGGCTGCCCTTCTCATTGAGCCGGCAGGCGGAAGAATACCTCGCCGTCATGCTGGCTGTCTGTTCGTACTACGTCATCGGAAAGTCAATCAACAGCACGGTGATTGCCGGCATCTTTGTGGCGGGAAGCGACACCCGCTTCGGACTGATCTGCGACACCGTGACCATGTGGGGCATTGTCGTTCCCGCGGGACTCATCGCGGCATTTGTGCTGAAGCTGCCGGTCATTGCGGTCTAGATCGTTCTCCATACCGACGAGATCATCAAGCTGCCGGTCGTCTACCGGCATTACAGGCAATACAAATGGCTTAAAAACATCACAAAGGAGAGTATTCATCCATGAACAACATCGAAAGACGCGACCGCGGAATGGCTTACATTTCGGATGACAGCGTGATGGAACAGCAGAAGAGGGCGCGCGTGCTGACGCAGAAGCTCAACACCATGGACCGAAGCGATTTCAAGGGACTTGCGGAGGTGGTCAGGGAGCTTCTCGGCCGTTCGGAGGGCGCGTGGATCAATCCGCCGTTCTACTGCGATTACGGCTTCAATATCGAGGTGGGAAGGAATTTCTTCGCCAATTACAACTGCACCATGCTCGACGTGGCGAAGATCACTATCGGCGACAACTGCTTCATGGCGCCGAATGTGTCGATCTACACGGCCGGACACCCGGTTCACCCCGACGTCCGCAACGCCCTGTATGAATACGGCATTCCCGTCACCATCGGCGACAATGTCTGGATAGGCGGCAATGTGGTCATCTGTCCGGGCGTCACGATCGGAAGCAACTGCGTGATCGGCGCGGGAAGCGTGGTGACGAGGGACATTCCGGACTGGACGATTGCCGCGGGGAACCCTTGCCGCGTCATACGCAAAATCACTGACGAGGACAGGAAGTATTACTTCCGCGACCTCCCGCTCGACGATGAGGTCATGGCGGAATTGGAAAAAAGCGCGGACTGACGGCGGCATTCCGTGGGGTTTTCCGTCCGTATGACACCTTGTTCGTCTTTCCCGCATGGCATACACCACGGAAGAAAAAGACCGGAAGCCCTTGAACGGTGCTTTCCGGTCTTTTTGTTCATCCATTCCGCATACGGGCGTCGTCCGGGTCATTTCCGGAATGTCATTCCGGGCATCAAGAGAAGCCAAGCGGGTATTCCTTGCCGTAATTCGACGGATGCCTGGCAAATTCGGAAGAAACGACAACCTGATCGCCGCCGCCGCTCAGAATCGCGCCGGATATGGTTCTCTGAGGAGCCGCTTTTCCGATATTGAGCACCGTACCTTTGGGAATATGCACCTCACAGTAGTATTCCCTGGTGTTTTTCCACTCGTGAAGAAGTGCGCTCTGATATTTTGATCCGATCCTGTCAACCGGCCGCTCTGTGGTCAGATAGATTCCCTGCTTGCCGGAGTGACCGCCATAGACCCTGAAAAGCGTCATATCCTCAGTCGCAACAACGGTTCGGTATTGGCTGTCCATGAATGTGCTTTTGATGCTCTGCGGGAGATTCTCCTGAATCACCTGCGTCACCTTGGAGTCGATGGCTGTCACGGCAGCCGTATTTTCGCTGGCGGCGGCTTCAAGCTGTCGGAGCCGCTCCTTCCAGTACTGGATCCTTATGGCGTTAAACTTCGCGCAGTCAAATGTCTTGACTCTGACTCTTTCATCGTTCTCCGTTTTTATTATCATACTGCGGAAGCTGGTGTCCTTCATATTGCGGTTTATATGAATAATGTTGGAATACAATTTGTGTATTCTGCATGGAAGCTCCATGAGTGTTCCGTCCAGTCCATCGCCCCATTGACCGCTGTTGTATGTTTCCTGACTGGTGACGTGGTGGAGGTTCAGCCGGGACAGCACACCGTCCGTGCCTATTACAAACGGCGCTCTGCCTTTTGCCATAAGCTTCCGGTTAGTGATTGGATGCTTCAGGCAGACGCCGTCAACGCATATGCCAGCCGGAATGACCAGATCCAGATTGATGCTGTTGTCGCCCATCTGAAAGACCTTTCGTGAGCTTTTGACGGTTGAACGCTTCTTGGTCTGTGGATCTGTCACATTGACTTGCGCGGAGAAAATTTTTGGGGTATATAACCGCTTGCCAATGCTGATGGGGGTGGCAGCCGTATAATTGACGGCGTTATCTGCCGTAATGGAGGCTGTATAAGCGTCGAAAAACATCCCGGAAGGTGAGGGCAATGACGCTCTTTTTGCCCTCCCTGTTTTTTTGCCGCCCAGTCGGGACTGCATTCCGGAGGAGGTCTTCCGGGATTCGTAGGCACCGCGTGAAAGAAGCTGCGCGCCGCTTCCTGCCGCGCCTGAGGTGCGGTTTGTTCCGGATGGGGCGGATGCTTTCTTCCGGGAGGAAGCATAGGCGCTTCCGGACTTCAGGGCGGAAGAAGCGGCTGCCGATTTGACGGATTTTCCGAACGACATGGCCGGTGACGTCCGTCCGCCTCTGCCGGTGGTAAAGGCGGTGCGCGGCGCGGTGGGATTCCCTTTGTCTGCCAATATGGCATTCAGCGCGCCGGGCGATCTTCCGGAAAGTGACGTGCCGCCTTTCGCGGACGGAGATGCATGCCCTTTGCGGGAAGAAGAACCGCTGCCGCCCCCGCCGCCGGTATGGATACTCCCGCCCAGAATGGACGCCGCCTGGAGGAGATCGTTCAGGCCGCTCTGGATGGTGCCCTGCAGTTTTCCGCCGATGGAGGCGTAGGCACC
>CADCON010000138.1 GCA_902803035.1 uncultured Ruminococcus sp. | reverse complement strand
CTCCCCGTCACCTTTCCGGCGATCCTCTGCAACAGCAACACCGGCATCGCGGTCGGCATGGCAAGCTCCATCTGCTCCTTCAATCTAAACGAGCTGATCGACACCACCATCCAGCTCATTAAAAATCCCAAGCACGACATCATCTCCACTCTGCTTGCACCCGATTTTCCCGGCGGCGGTCAGATTATCTACAACAAGGACGAGCTGGAAAAGGTCTACCACACCGGACGCGGCAGCATCCGCGTGCGTTCCCGGTATACCTACGACCGGGAAGCCAATTGCATTGACATCACCCAGATACCTCCCACCACCACCTGCGAACAGATCATTGAAAAGGTCATCGATCTGGTAAAGACAGGCAAAATCAAGGAGGTTGCCGACATCCGCGATGAACAGGGACTGCACGGACTGCGCATCACCATCGACCTCAAACGCGGAACAGACCCCGACAAGCTTATGCAGAAGCTCTTCAAGCTCACCTCGCTGGAGGACAGCTTTGCCTGCAATTTCAATGTGCTGATCGACGGCTCCCCGAAGGTGCTGGGCGTGGACGGGCTGCTGGAGGAATGGATTAAATTCCGCATGAACTGCGTGCAGCGCCGCACCGCCTTCACACTCGGCAAGAAGAAGGAAAAGCTGCACCTGCTGGAGGGCTTGCAGAAGATTCTGCTCGACATCGACAAGGCCATCCGGATCATCCGCGAAACCGAGGAGGAAGCGGAGGTTGTTCCCAACCTCATGGCGGGCTTCGGCATCGACGAAATCCAGGCGGAATTCGTCGCCGAAATCAAGCTGCGCCATATCAACCGCGAGTACATCCTCAAACGCACCGAGGACGTCGAGAACCTGCGGAATGAAATCGCCGATCTGGAGGATATTCTCTCGTCGCCCCAGAGAATCAAAAAAATCATCATTGCCGAGCTGAAGGACGTCGCCAAGAAATACGGGCAGCCGCGCAGGAGTATGATTCTCTACTCCGTGGAGGAAGCGGACGACAGCGAAATTTCCGCCGTTCCGGATTATCCGGTGCATATCTTCATCACGCAGGAGGGCTACATCAAAAAAATCAGCCCCCAGTCGCTTCGCATGAGCAGCGACCAGAAGCTGAAGGAGGGCGACAGCATTGTGCAGACCTTTGAAACGCGCAACGTCGCGGAGCTTCTCTTCTTCACCGACAAATGCCAGGTCTACAAGGCGAAGGCCGCCGATTTCAGCGACACCAAGGCGAGCGTTCTCGGCGAGTATGTGCCGGCGGTGCTGGGAATGGACGAGGACGAGCATTTGAAATACTGTCTGCTCACCACCGATTACAGCGGCTATGTGCTTTTTGCCTACGAAAACGGCAAGGTCGCCAAGGCGGAGCTGAATGCCTACGCCACCAAAACCAACCGCCGCAAGCTGCTTGCCGCCTACAGCGACAAATCCCCGCTGGTCAGCGTGCTGCACATCGCTAACGATTGCGACATTCTCATCCGCACGACCAACGGCAAGGTGCTGATTTTCAATTCCGAAGCGGTTCCCGCCAAAACCCGCAGCGCGCAGGGCAATCAGATCATGACCCTCCGCAAAAACGCCAGGGTCAGCGGAATGGTCATTTACGCCGAGGGCATGGTGAAGAACGAAAGCAAATTCCGTCCCAAGAACCTCCCCGCCGCCGGCTCCGCCGACGATTCCCAGCAGGGCGAACAGATGACGCTTTTATAACGCACAGAAAAGGCATGGAAACCGTGTTGGTCGCCATGCCTTTTGATTATGTTATTCTTATTTTTTGGGGAAAGCGAATAAACGATTCACGCGGAACCGTCCGCAAAGAAGATGCTTTGAAAGAAAATCAGAATCACACCCAGGTCAGATTGAATGCTTCGCCTTCGAGGAATTTCCTGATATCCGCAACGACTTCTTCATGCGCGGTGTCGTTGAGAATCTCGTGGCGGTTGTCTGTGTAGAGCTTCATCGTGACATTTGCGCCGCGCTTTTTCAGCAGCTTGTAGACCTTCTTTACCCCGTCGCCGTGGGAGCCGACCGGATCGTCCGCGCCGGAAACCAGCAGAATCGGCAGGGTCTTGCTGATCTTTCTGAACCACTTCTTCTTATTGGTGACGGAATTGATCTTGACAAGATCGTGCAGCGCGCTGACCGTGAAGTGGTAATTGCAGAATTTATCCGCGTCGTACACGCGGCGCACCTCCGGATTCTTGGAGAGCCAGTCGCCGTTGGAGCCGTCGCCGAAACCCTTGTTATATTCGCCGAACGCGAGGTTTTCGATCAGGGTCGAAATGTGCCGCCTGCCGCGGAAGAACTTGATGATATTGATCAGTGCCAGCGCCGGCTTGGTGGCCGCCATCGGACCGCCTGTTCCCATGATAATGAGCTTATCCATGAGATCGGGATAGGTCGCCGCCGCGTTGCGGACGATGAAGGAACCCATGCTGTGACCCATCATAATAGGGCAGTCCCGGATATTCCTCCTTCATGATCTTGGAAACGGCGTACACATCGTCGGTGAGCAGCTTCCAGCCCTTCTTTTTGGCGATGAAGCCCAGCTCGCTGTCGTCTGTGGCGGTGTTGCCGTGGCCGAGATTGTCATACGCGACCACCACATAGCCCGCTTCCGCCATCTCCCGGAAAAATCGGTCATAGCGTCCGATATGCTCGGTCATGCCGTGAACGACGTGGAAAATGCCCTTCGGTTCTCCCTCCGGAACATACTGCTTGCCCTTGAGCTGATGAATGCCGTCGGTGGACGGGAATTCTCTGTCGATAACCTTGATTTCCATGATTCACACTCCTCTACAGGTGGAAACGGCAGCGTGCCAGCCATTCAGCAGCTTTTCACGCTCCGTAACGTCCATTTTTGGTTCAAATATCGCGTTGACCTTCGCGCCTTCAGCGGACGGACTGTCGCCGAAAAGCCCCGCCGCCATTCCGGCGAGATAGGCGGCTCCGGCTGCCGTCGCTTCCTTCTGCGACGGACGGATCACGGTCACGTCGGAAATATCCGCCTGGAACTGCATGAGGAAATTGTTGGCGGAGGCACCGCCGTCCACCTTCAGGCTGTGAATCTTCTCCCCCATGTCCTCGCACATTGCGCGGATCACGTCCTCCGACTGGAAGGCGATGGATTCCAGCGCCGCGCGGATGATGTGGTCGCGGTTCGCGCCGCGGGTGATGCCGGTGATTACGCCCCTTGCGTTCATATCCCAGTACGGTGCGCCGAGTCCCGTGAATGCCGGCACAATATACACGCCGCCGTTGTCGGCGACCTTGCGGGCAAAGTATTCGCTGTCGGGCGAATCGTGAATGATCCGCAGCTCGTCCCGCAGCCATTGAATGACCGCGCCGCCGGTGAACACGCTGCCTTCAAGGGCGTATTCCACAGGCTTGTCTTTTGGCGTGGCGGCAATGGTCGTAACCAGTCCGCACCTGCTGAATACAGGCTTGCTGCCGGTATTGGCGAGCAGGAAGCAGCCCGTGCCGTAGGTGATCTTCAGATCGCCCTCGCTCACGCAGCCCTGTCCGAAGAGCGCCGCCTGCTGGTCGCCCGCAATGCCGCAGATCGGCACCTTCGAGCCCATCATACGAACGTAGCCGTAGACCTCGCTGCTGCTCCTGACTTCCGGAAGCATATTCATCGGCACGCCGAAGATTTCGCAAAGCTCCTCATCCCATTGCAGGGTGTTGATGTTGTAGAGCATGGTGCGGGAGGCGTTGGTGCGGTCAGTGACGTGAACCGCGCCTTCCGTGAGCTTCCACAGAAGCCATGTGTCCACCGTGCCGAAGAGAAGCTCTCCCCTCTCGGCCTTCTCCCGCGCGCCTTCCACATTGTCGAGAATCCACTTGATCTTGGTGCCGCTGAAATACGCGTCCAGTTTGAGTCCTGTCGCCTGCCGGATGTATTCGGCGTGACCCTCCCGCTCGAGCTGTTCGCAAATCTTGGCCGTGCGCCGGCACTGCCAGACGATGGCG
>CADCON010000137.1 GCA_902803035.1 uncultured Ruminococcus sp. | reverse complement strand
TTCGCCGGCACCATGCTGGCCTACACCCCCTTTGTCTTCGCCGGAATGCTCCGCGGGGCTTACGGCTTCGCGTGGAGCTACCGTATCTGCTTCATCGTGCTGGCGGTTATCGCCTGCATCTGCATGATGATTCCCACCTTCGCCCTGAAGGAAAAGGAATTCGTCGATACCAAGCCCTCCGAGACCAATATGTTCAAATCCCTCGGCGCGACCTTCCGCAACGGCAGCTTCCGCACCTTTGTCGGCTCGGATATCATGTACTGGGTTGGTCTGACGCTCTTCCAGACCGGCCTGCCCTTCTGCGTCAAGGTTTCCATGAATATCGATGAGTCCTTCACCATGTATTTCCTCGGCGGCATGACCGTGCTTTCCGCCTGCTTCTATCCGATCGTTTCGGGCTTGGTCAAAAAATTCGGCAAGAAGAAGCTGGTCATCACCGGCTTCCTCGGACTGGCGCTCGCCTATGTGGTCGCCACGCTGATCGGCATTCTCGGCACGGCTGAGAATCCCGGCCTGCTCGGTATCGGCTCTGTCCCCGGCGTTTACTTCGGCATTGCCATCTGCGTCATCGCGGCATTCCCCATGGCGCTCCTCGGCATTATCCCCCAGTCCATCGTCGCGGACGTTGCCGAAGCTGACGGCATTGTCACCGGCGAAAACCGCGAGGGTATGTTCTTTGCCGCCCGCACCTTCGCCATGAAATTCGGTCAGTCGCTCGCCATGCTCATCTTCACCTCCCTCGCCATCATCGGCACCACCCAGAACACCAACAGCAATGACATCACCGCCTCCGTACTCGGCATGACCATCGTCGGCGTCGTCGCGGTCGTATTCTGCGTCATTGGCGCGATCATTCTCGGCTTCTACAACGAGAAGAAGGTCATGTCCACCATCGATGAGAAGAACAAGAATGCAGAAGTCCCCGCCGCCGAAGAAGCTCCTTCCGATGAAGAAGCACCCGCCGCCGAAGAAACTCCTTCCGATGAAGAAGCACCCGTTGAAGAAAAATCTTCCGATGAGGAAGCGCCCACAGCCGAGGAAATCGAGCAGGAGGTAAAGGAAATCAGTGCGGCTCCCGCTGAGGAAGCACCTTCCATTGAGGAAGCGCCTTCCAATGAAGAAGCACCTGCTGCCGAAGAAGCTCCTGTCGAAGAAGCATCCGCAGAGGAAGAAGAAGATACCGGTATGATCACCAAATTCCCTGACGACGAGGAAGGAGAATAACCGAAATGATCCGCAGATTGGAAGGAGAACGCCCGGCGTTTGTACTGGACACCCAAACAACCACTTACGTGCTTTCCGTTGCTCCCTCCGGACACGTGGAGCATCTCTATTACGGAGCGCATATTGCTATCACAGACGCCGCACAGTGCGACGTCTTCCGCGAGAAGCGGGAATTTGAGCCGGGCAACGTGATCACCTATTCCCACGACTTCAATACCACCGTGCTGGAGGATATGTGTCTGGAAATGTCCTGCGGCGGACACGGCGATATCCGCGAACCGTTCCTTGAACTGGTCAGGGAAAACGGCGCGCGCAGCTCCGATTTCAAATTCGCCTCCTACACCGTCACCGACAGCCGCACGCCGCTTCGCACACTCCCCTGCGCCTACAGCGAGGACGGAAAAATCGAGCATCTCTGCCTGACGCTGACCGACGGCGATCTGGTGCTGGAAATGCACTACTGCGTCTTCCCCGAATGCGACGTGATCACCCGCAGCGCGAAGCTCATCAACCGGGGGCAGAGCCGCGTCCGTGTGGAACGCCTGCTCAGCGCGCAGATTGACATTCCGTTCAGCGGCGTGGCGGTCACCTCCTTCCACGGCTCGTGGGCGCATGAGATGAACAAGAACACCGCCACCCTCACCGCCGGCAAATTCGTCGTCGAATCCCGCGCCGGCTGCTCGTCCAGCCGCGCCAATCCCTTCTTCATGGTGCATTCGCCCGACGCGTCCGAAGCCATCGGCAGCGTCTACGGTTTCAATCTCATTTACAGCGGCAACCATTACGCCGCCGTCGAGGTCAACGCCTTCGGCAAGACCCGCATTGTCAACGGCATTCAGCCGGAGGGCTTCGCGTGGATTCTGGAGAAGGGAGAGGATCTGGAAACCCCCGAATCGGTCATGACCTATTCGGCGCACGGCTTCACGGGTCAGAGCGAGAATATGCACCGGTTCGTCCGCGAACATATCGTCCGCGGCAAGTGGAAGAAGCAGCCGCGTCCCATTCTGCTCAACAGCTGGGAGGCGTGCTACTTCAACATCTCGGAGCATACCCTGCTGGAGCTTGCGTCGATCGGCAAGGATATGGGCATTGAAATGCTCGTCATGGACGACGGCTGGTTCGGCGAACGCAACGACGACGAGCATTCCCTCGGCGACTGGGATCCGAATCCCAAAAAGCTGCCGCACGGTCTGAAGGGACTGGGCGACAAGCTCAGCGCAATGGGAATGAAATTCGGCATCTGGGTCGAGCCGGAGATGTTCAACCGCCACAGCAAGCTCTACGAGCAGCACCCGGAATGGTCGATCGCCATTCCCGGCGCGCACCAGTCGGAAGGACGCAAGCAGCGCATTCTCGACCTCGCCAATCCGGAGGTCGTCAGGTACGTCACCGACAAAATGACCGAGGTCTTTTCCTCGGCGAAGATCGACTATGTCAAGTGGGACATGAACCGCATTTTCTCCGACGTGTATTCGCAGTACCTTCCCGCCGAACGGCAGGGAGAAACCGCGCACCGGTACATCATCGGTCTGTACAGAATGATGGACGAGCTGACAAAGCGCTTCCCGGACATTCTCTTTGAAGGCTGCGCGTCGGGCGGCAACCGCTTTGACCTCGGCATTCTCAGCTACTTCCCGCAGATCTGGGCAAGTGACAACACCGACGCGCTCAGCCGCGCCTATATTCAGGAGGGCTACAGCTACGGCTACCCGCAGTCCACTTACACCGCCCACGTCGCCGCCAGCCCCAATCATCAGACGCTCCGCGTCACCACGCCGGAAACCCGCTTCGGGGTCGCCTCCTTCGGCGTGCTGGGCTATGAATGCGACGTGCGCGACCTTTCTGGCGACAGGAAGAAGCAGCTCGCCGCGCAGATTGAATTGTACAAAAAGCTGCGCGAGGTGCTGCAATTCGGGCAGTTCTACCGCATACGCTCCGGCAATGTCCACGAATGGGTGTGCGTGTCGCCCGACAAAACGCAGGCGGTCGGCATGATGCTGCAGGAGCTGGTGCAGCCCAACACGCAGGCGGAGCGGTTCTTTGCCAGAGGGCTTGACCCGCAAAAGACCTACCGCTTCTACAACATCTCCCAGCGCGTGGATATCAAGCAATTCGGAAGCCTGGTCAACACCATCGCCCCCTTCCACGTTAAGCAGGATTCCATGGTACACAACATGATCGCCAAGGCGGTCAAAATGAAGGGCGAAGCCGAGGACGTCACCGCCTCCGGCGCGGTGCTGATGTCCACCGGCGTGGCATTGAAGCCCGCCTTCTCCGGCACCGGCTTCAATGAGAACGTGCGCGTGTTCCCCGATTTCTCGCTGCGAATGTATTTCATGGAAAGCAAGTAATCTTTCTATACTTTCATTGATCAATCAAATAACCGGACGGTCTGTGCGGAAGAACATCCTCACCAGACCGTCCGGTTATGATTTTTTGAATATATCCGTTTTTACAGCGTGCCAATGAATCGCATGAAGGCGGCTTTTCCCGCCTCGTCGCGCTTGAAGACCCCCGCGTCCTCCAGCACCGTGCGGACCAGCTCACGGGAACGCCCCTTCAGCAGCGGCGCGAAATCCGCCGCCCATTCGGCGTGCTTGGCGGTGCGCTCGTCCGAAGCGATATCCCTGCCCTCGATGATGTAATCCTCCATCAGGGCTAGCTCCTTCTGCAATCGGGAGGGCAGCACGGCAAGTCCCATGACCTCGATGAGTCCGATATTCTCCTTCTTGATGTGGTGCCATTGAGAATGAGGGTGATAAAGCCCCATGGGATGCTCTTCGGTAGTGAGATTGTTGCGGAGGCAGAGGTCGATTTCGTAATCCTCTCCCCTGCGCCGCGCAATCGGAGTGATGGTATTGTGCGGAACGCCGTCTGTTTCGGCGAGAATCATCGCGTCGCGGTCGGTGTAGGCTCTCCATTTTGCCAGAATACGGGTCGAAAGCTGCGTGAGCCGCTCCGGATCCGCGCCTCTCAGACGAATGACCGAGAGCGGCCATTTGACGACGCCGGCTGTCACATCAGGGTAATCCCTGACGGTAAAGGGAATTTCAATGTCCGCCTTCTCCATGGCGAAGGTATAGCGTCCCCCCTGGAAATGGTCGTGGCTGAGAATGGAGCCGCCCACGATCGGCAGATCGGCGTTGGAGCCGACGAAGTAATGCGGGAACCGGCGCACGAAATCAAAGAGCCGCATGAACGCCCCTTCGTCGATCTTCATGGGAATGTGCCGGCTGTTGAAGACGATGCAATGCTCGTTGTAGTAGACATAGGGAGAATACTGGAAGAACCAGTCGTCGCCGCCGAGCCGGATGGGAATGATGCGGTGATTCGACCGTCCGGGATGCCCGATTCTGCCGGCGTAGCCTTCATTCTCCAGGCAGAGCTGACACAGCGGGTAGGCGGTGGACTTGTTTTTTCCGGCGGCGGCGATGTCGCGCGGATCCTTCTCCGGCTTGGAGAGATTGATGGTGATGTCAAGTTTTCCGTACCCGCTGTCGAATGTCCACTTGCGGTCGCGGGCAATGCGGTCGCGGCGGATGTAATTGGTGTCGCAGCTGAACCGGTAGAAGAAGTCGGTCGCGCGTTCGGGCGATTGCTCATAGAGCGCGGCAAAATCCGCGATGACCTGCGAGGGACGCGGCATAACGCAATTCATCAGCTTCGCGTCGAAGATATCCCGGTTCTCGGTGGAGTC
>CADCON010000136.1 GCA_902803035.1 uncultured Ruminococcus sp. | reverse complement strand
GCTGATCAAAGCGTGGAAGTCGCTGGCGGTGGCCGCCTTATTGGGAGGACTGGCGGGATTTCTGCTGTCGTCATTTATCATTGCGCCAGAATATACGGCTTCTTCCGCGTTGTATATTGCGGCCGGAAGCACTGCTGCGGAGTCAGAAGCAGATACTCCCTCAGCCGTGTATCCGACGGACAATCTTACCAATACCTGCGTGGAGATACTTCAGACCGATTACATTATCAATGAAGTCAGGAATAAGCTCGACGGCGATGCGCTGAGGAATCATTCCAAGAAGGAAACAGTGCAGATCTCGGCGATCAATCAATCCGACGTCATCAGAATTTCCGTTACAACCGGATCGCCGGAGCTGTCGTACAGCATCTGCGAGGTTTACACCGAAACCGCCCGGAGCGCGTTGGAGGAAATCGTCAGCTCCTGTTCTGTGACGATTCTCAGCTATCCCGGAATGCCCACGGAAAAAAGCGCGCCGGATGTTCCGTTGTGGACGGCGTTATCCGCGTTGTTATTCCTGTCGTGCATGGTGATTATCCGGCTGATCCGAATAGCCGGCGACAACACCGTTGACCGTGATTTTGTGTCGACCTGCTACAGAATTCCTTTGCTCGGAAGCGTTCCGGATTTCTTCCGTTATGCGAAAGCGCTTGGTATTTCCAAGAAAAACGTGTCGCAAAGCCCCAAAAACAGGAAGAAAAAGGCCTGCAATGAGAAAATCATTACGCAGGCGACTGTCTTGGGAAAAAATACGCCGTTCCCGATCAGCACCGCGTACACCACCATCCGGACCATCCTGTCGCTTGTGACTCCCGAAAGAGAGCAGGGCGGCGTGTTTGTGTTTGTCGGCCCCTCCGCCAACGACCTTACAACCACCACTGCCGTCAATCTTTCCATTTCCGCCGCGCAGATGGGTTCAAAGGTGCTTCTGGTAGATGCCGATTTAAGGGATCCGTCCGTTTACCGGTATTTCGGGACGGAAAATAAAAACGGATTGTCCCGCGTTCTGATGGGCTTTGACCGCTTTGAAGACGCGGTTATCAGAGATGTGCGTCCGGGCGTTGATTTTATCTCTGCCGGCCCGTTCATCCCAAGCCCCGCCGAATTGCTGGGGTCTGAGCGGATGATCAATTTCATCGCCGATCAGTCGGGAAAGTATGATTACATTTTCATTGATACGGCCCCGGTCAATGTGGTTCCGGACGCCCTTCTTCTGGCGGCCATGTCGGACGGCGTCATTCTCACGGTCAGAGAGAATAAAACGGATTATCGTGAAATTGACGAGGCTGTGAGGAACATTCGCATGGTCGATGCGGAAATCATCGGCATGATTCTGACAGACGCTTCCTGCAAGGATGAATATTATGGCAAGCCGGGCTTCCGTCACAGCGGAACACCGGAACGGAAACCAAGTGACGCGGAAAAGCCTGTGAGGAAAAAAGCAGAGGAAGAAGGCGAGGATTATCAGGATGACTCGTTGGATTTTGACTGGGACAGCGCGTTGAGGTCTTTGTCAAACGATCATCGTGAATCAGTTGACGCCGCTGACAGCGGGGATGGTTCCGCCGACCACCAGTAAATAAGCCCCGCCAGAATGAATCAAGCCACACATCAGCATAAGCGGGTGTGTGGCTTTAATAGGAAGGAGTCATCACAATTATGACCATATTGGATACGGATTTTCACTGTCACATTCTTCCCGGAATCGATGACGGCGCGAAAAACACGGACGAGAGCATCCGGCTCATTGAAATGCAGCTTTCACAGGGAATACGCCATATTGTGGCGACGCCGCATTACAGAATGCATGAACTGGGCGTCAGAGAATTCCTCAAACGCCGCGCTGATGCCTTTCAGAAATTACAAAGTGCCGCTGCCGGGTCATTGCCGGATATCATGCTGGCCGCCGAAATTGCGCTGGAACACAATCTCTGTGAGTTGGAAGGCATAGAAAAGCTCGCCAATGAAAGACTGAACACGCTTCTCATTGAACTTCCCTACAGCGGGTATCGCAAGTGGATGAGCGAGGAAATAGAAGAAATCGGCTACAGAACCGGAATGCAGATTATCATTGCCCATCTTGACAGATACATCGATATCTTCAGCGCGGAAGATTACAGCGATATTTTAGGAATTCCCGAAGCCATCTTTCAGTTTAACGCGTCCACCTTCGAACGATGGAAGACCAAGAGGCTGATCAAGCCCCTGATGAAGGACGACTATCCGATCATTTTCGGCACCGATTGCCATAATACCACCACCAGAAAGCCGGATTTTACGCTTCTCGCCAAACCCCTGAAGGGCTATGAGCCTGAAGAAAGGGTCAGCCGGCTTCTTCAGCCCTGATACAACGAATGCGTGAGGAGTGATTCATTTGAAGATCAAAACCAGAGAGCTGTCCTACGAAAAAGTGATTGCCATGAAGCCGGAAAAGCATTTCCCACCCAAAAAGCCGTCGCGTTTTTTTCGTAAGCTGCTGAAAACGCTCAGCGGATCAGACCTGAAGGCGACGCATTTTACCTTTTCAAGCGAAGGGATGGAGCGGCTGGGCAAAGATGAGCCTGCGCTCTTTCTCATGAACCATTCCAGCTTCATCGATCTGAAAATCGCCGCCACGGTGCTGTATCCAAGGCCCTTCAATATCATCTGCACATCAGACGGATTTGTCGGCAAGAAAGGCCTGATGAGAAAGCTCGGTTGCATTCCGGCGAAAAAGTTTATCACCGACGCCGCGCTTGTGCGGGATATGCTTTATACGGTGCGGGAACTGCAATCCTCCCTGTTGATGTATCCGGAAGCAAGCTATAGCTTTGACGGGACGGCGACGCCGCTTCCTGATTCCATCGGCAAGCTTATCAAGAAGCTGGACGTTCCTGTTGTCATGATCAGGACGAAGGGGGCGTTTCTGAGAGATCCCCTTTACAATATGCTGCAGCTTCGGCAGGTCGATGTCAGCGCCGGTATGCGTTATGTTTTGTCAAGAGAGGATATCGCTTCAAAAAGCGCGGAAGAAATCACTGAAATCGTCAGAGGGCTTTTTTCCTTCGATTATTTCCGTGAGCAGCAGCAGGAAAGGATAATGATAACCGAGCCTTTCCGTGCCGACGGTCTTAACCGCGTGCTGTACAAATGCCCCGCGTGTAAAGCGGAAGGCAAAATGCAGGGGAAGGGAATTACGCTCAGATGCACCGGATGCGGAAAGACGTGGCAGCTTACCGAAGACGGATTCCTGAAAGCGGAGGAAGGCGGGGATGATTTCAGGCATATTCCCGACTGGTACCGCTGGGAGAGAGAATGTGTACGCGAGGAGCTGGAAAGCGGCCGTTACTCGCTGGATATTCCCGTTACGATACGGATGATGGTCGATACAAAATGCGTTTACACGGTGGGGAAGGGAAGGCTGACCCACACGACGGAGGGCTTCCATCTGACCGGATGCGGCGGAAAGCTCGATTACCGCCAGAAACCGCTTTCTTCCTACAGCCTGTATTCTGATTTTTTCTGGTATGAACTGGGGGATATGATCTGCATCGGCAATCCCAAGGTGCTGTACTACTGCTTCCCCGAATCCGGCGGCGACGTTGTGGCCAAAACGAGACTTGCCGCGGAGGAATTATTCAAGCTGAAATCCGCTGAGCGGAAAAAATAAAAAAGCCGCGCGCCTGAGAGATGACCGCTCAACTCTCAGGCGCGTGACATTTTTTATATGCGGATTTTCGCTCCTTCAGCCTGAAATACAGTTTCATGACGAGAATGCCGAATTCAACGACGGCCATACCGCCGAGAATATCGACGATTACGTGCTGCTTGACCAGAAGAATCGAAAAAATGATCATGGGAGAAAGCACCATTGTGACAGCTCTGTACCATTTGGGTGCGCCCTTCACCAAATGGGAGGTACGCAATAAAAGATAGCTTTCCAGACAGTGAAAGGAGGGAAAAAGCGTCACCGGCGCATCGATGAAATACAGTCCTTTCATTATCAGACTGAAAAAATCAGTGCCGGTAATTTCCGGTCGGGTCATCGTTGTGGGAAGCAGTATGAAAATCACCAAAGCGGGTACTTTTGCGATGATTTCCGCCCCGAAGATAAACAGCACCGTTTTTTTGTCTTCACACGCGGATAAGATGTAGCTGTAGGTCCATTGAACAAAAGCGAACGCGTATATGACAATGGCGCAAGGGACGAAAGGAATCATCTGATCTATGCTGAGGGTCAAATCATAATGAAATGAATGAATTGTAAGCAGCCTGGAACCGTAGAAGACTATAATATTCATGATTAACAAGGCGGCTATCGCAATCCAACCGTGCCTCTGGATCCGATTTGGAAACAAACGTCTGATCAGACTCATTTTGCTTTATATCTCCTTTTTATGATGTAACCTAAAAGCGTAATCAGACCGCTGATCGTAACACAGATGTAGAAGGTGATTCCTCTGCTGAGCAATTCAAGGTTGAACGCCATATCTCTGCTCATCATTT
>CADCON010000135.1 GCA_902803035.1 uncultured Ruminococcus sp. | reverse complement strand
TGCGTGGTTTCCGCCGTCACCATTACCGACGAGCGCAGACAGAATTGCCTTTTCTCCGACCCCTATATTGACAGCTATCAGGCAGTTGTCGTCAAGAAGGGCAGCGGCATCAAAATCGAATCGCTCAAGGATCTTTCCGGCAAGTCGGTTGCTCTTCAGGACGCTACCACTTCCAAGGCGCTTCTGGAGGACATGATTCAGACCGGCACCGTCACGGATTGCAAGATGGGTCCGTCCGAGAAGGTTCTCACCGCCTTTACCGCGCTTGACAACGGCGAGTACGATGTGGTTCTCTGCGACAGCCCTGTGGCGGACACCTACATCACCAATAACCCCGACAAGTACGAAATCGCTTTCCTCGATCAGGAGAACGTCGAGCAGTTCGGCGTCGCAATGGCGAAGGACGACGTGGCGCTTCAGACCGCTGTCAATGAGGCCATGAAGCAGCTCAAGGAAGAAGGCTTCTTTGAGGAAAACACCGCTAAGTGGTTTGCGTAATCCTCAACAACAGACAGAAAACAGGGAATTAAAGGCACATGGCGGCGGCTTTCGCTGTGTGCCTTTAATTGGTTTTAATGCATCATCAACAGAACAGAAGGTGTAACCAAATGAAAACCTCAAAAATAGTGTCGTTTTTCCGCTGGCTCATTTCGGTGTTTGATGTGAGAAAATGGGAAAAGAAATCCCGCGTCATTGCCGTCGTGCTGCTGTCCTTATTGGTCATCGCCACGGGGTTGGCCTTTGTCAAGCCGAGCGAACAGGAGCTGATGGATTCCGCGTCACAGAAGATCCGGACGGAGCTGAAAAAGGACGAAACGCGGTCCCGACGTCAGGTTGCCATTACCTACAATGACCTCTACTTTATCAATTACGCATCCTTCTCAACGTCCGGCGTGAAGGGCATCAGCGAAAAATACGTCGGATTTGCCGGCAGCGTCCACCAGGCGGACGAAGGCGCGTGGAATGTCACCGGTCAGTTTATCAATTATACCTACCGTATGCTCGGCTGCGGACAAAGTGTTCTTTACGGCGCGAAGCTGACGATTCTTCTCACTACCATCAGCATTGTATGCGGCCTTTTTCTCGCGGTTTTCCTCGCGCTGGGAAAGATTTCAAAGAACCCAATCATCAGCCTGCCCTGCCGCGCCTATATCTTTTTCTTCCGCGGCACACCGCTGATGATTCAGCTTTTCTGCATTTATCTGGCGGTTCCCGGCATTTTTGAAGGCTTCAGCTGGCGCAGCCTGTTTGATTCCAATGATCCAGAGGGCGTTTTCAAGGGCGCGTTCGTGGCCGCCTGCATCGCCTTCGTTCTCAACAGCGCGGCCTACTGCGCCGAGATTGTCCGCGCGGCAGTCGAATCCATCGACAAGGGACAGTATGAAGCGGCCAAGGCGCTGGGCATGAGCTACGGACAGACCATGAGAAAAATCATCATTCCGCAGTCCGCCCGCCGCATGATTCCGCCGGTCTGTAATGAATTCGTCATGATGATCAAGGATGCTTCGCTGGTGTTCGTTATCGGTCTGATGGATATCACCACGATTTCCAAGACCATTTCCGCCAGCGGTTCCTATCTGGTATTCATTCCCGCGCTGGTCATTTATCTCATCATTACGGCGTTCTTTACCTATGTCTTCGGCAAGATCGAGAAGAAATTCTCGGTATATGAATAAAGGAGGGACTTGCCATGTCAATGATTCGCACCGAACACGTCAGCAAGAAATTCGGGCATCTGGAGGTGCTCAAGGACATTAATCTCACAGTCGAGAACGGCGAAGTGATCTGCATTATCGGTCCCTCCGGCGCGGGCAAGTCCACCTTCCTGCGCTCGCTCAATCAATTGGAAATGATCACCGGCGGGAAAATCTTCATCGAGGGTGAGCTGTTCCTTCACCGTGAGCACGACCGTACCGTTGACAGCATCAACAAGGAAAAGCACAAGGCGCTTATGCTGGAAATGGGTATGGTGTTCCAGCATTTCAACCTGTTTCCGCACAAGACCGTGCTGGAAAACCTCATGCTCGCGCCCATGACCGTCAAAGGCATGAGTCAGGAGGAAATTGAACCGCTCGCGCGAAAGCTGCTGGAGGAAGTGGGCCTTTCCGAAAAGGCGGACGAATACCCCTCTAAGCTGTCCGGCGGGCAGAAGCAGCGCGTTGCCATCGCCCGCGCGCTCGCCATGCAGCCCAAGATCATGCTCTTCGACGAGCCGACCTCCGCTCTTGACCCGGAATTGGTCGGCGAGGTGCTGAATGTCATGAAGAAGCTCGCGGAAGAGGGCATGACCATGCTCTGTGTCACTCATGAAATGGGCTTTGCCCGCGAGGTGGCGGACAAGGTGGTATTCATGGCGGACGGCGTGATCATGGAAGAAGGCTCGCCGGAGGAAATATTCAATCATCCTCAGAACGCCCGCACCAAGCAATTCCTGCAAAGCATTCTGTAAAACTGCGCCGCGTTCCGGCTCGAAATCGGGCAGGGAACGCGGTGCTTTTTGAACCTGTGGAGGTCATTTTGATAAAATGAAAAATACCAGACAAATTCGCGCCACATTCCTTCTGCTGCTGACCGCCGTTATCTGGGGACTGGCGTTCGTGGCGCAGGAAGTCGGCGCGGAATACCTCGGCACCTTCTCTTTCAACGGCATACGTTTCCTTCTCGGCGCGGCGTCGCTCGCCCCCGTGATCCTGCTGTTCGAGAGGGAGCGCGTGAACCGCGTTCCATGGAAAAAGCTGCTGGGCGGCTCCTGTATAGCCGGAACAGTGCTGTTTCTCGCGTCCGCCCTGCAGCAGTACGGCGTGCAGCTCGGAACGCCTGCGGGCAAGGCGGGCTTTATTACAGGGCTTTACACCGTCATTGTCCCCATTCTCTCGCTGATTCTGTTCCGCAAAAGAACGCACGTCCTCGTCTGGACGGGCGCGGTGCTCGCCGTCGCGGGGCTGCTGATGCTCAATCTGGACGAAAACTTCAATCTCCGGATCGGCGCGGGCGAATGCTGTTTAATCGCTGGCTCTGTCCTGTGGGCGGTACACATTCTGGTGATCGATCAGTTCGTCGCCACGCTCAGCCCGCTGAAATTTTCCATGGGGCAGTTTATCGTCTGCGGTTCGGAAAGCATTGTCTGCGCGCTGATCTGGGAAACCATCACGCCTGTCGCCGTTCAGTCGGCTGCCATTCCGTTATTCTACGGCGGAATCATGTCGGTCGGCATTGCCTACACCTGTCAGGCGTTGGGGCAGAAGGATTCCGACCCGACGGTTGCCGCCATTGTGTTTTCAATGGAATCGGTTTTCAGCGTGATCGGCGGCGTGCTCATTCTCCACGCGCATATGGCGTGGCAGGCTTACGCCGGATGCGCTCTCATTCTGGCGGGAATTATCATCGCGCAGCTCTGCCCCGGCGCACCGGACGCAAGAAGCCGCGAGAAAAGCCGCCGGGGGCATGAAAAGGCGGCCGGCATCACGCGGATCATTTCCGACAGTCAATGAAATATACGAACGCCCCGCTTCCGTTAAGCCTGTCATGGCCTGCGGAAGCGGGGCGTCTTTCTGATATTCACTCAGCAGAAGGTCAGTTGTTGGAGGTCTGTGACTCAATCGTATAGGTGATGGAAGAAACCGTGTCGTCCTCACCGAAGATAACCGAAAGCACTACGCCGCCCTTGGCATAGGTGGCGGATCTTGCGGAGGTTTCCTCGGTCTTGCCGTAGGTTTTTTCGACCTTCTGGCGGGTATCCCCGATGGAAACGCCCTCCTCGGTCGCCACTGTGTCATCCTTGAATTCCACGCTCAGGACATAATCCACGTTATCCTGCGGGTAGGTTCTGATCACAACGCCGTCATAGGTGTAAACCTTGTCAAGTCCCTTAAAGGCGCAGGATTCGGATTCAAAGTATTTTTTCGGCTCGCCGAGTTTCTTGACGATGGGTGCCATCTCATCCTTCAGCGCGATTCTGACGTCATGATAGGTAAAGGTGAAGACATCCGCCGCCTTCTCGGAGGAAACGGCGGAGCTGGCTTCTGTACTGCCCGACGAGGGCGAGCAGGCGGCAAGCCCGAGACACAGGGCCGCAATCAGGGCAAAAACAATGATCTTTTTCATAAAACCTGTCTCCTTTACTGCCACGGGAGCGTGGGAGAGAAGCTGTCCGGTCTTCTCCAGCTCCGTGAGCTGTGCATTTTTTTCTTTCTCGTAATTCTTTGTCAGCGCTTCATAATAATCCGCGTATGCCTTTTCCCCGCGATGATCGGGAAGTCCGCCGTTTTCTCTCAGCCATCCGCCGAAGTAATCCGCCAGTTTTTCCGCGCCGGCGACATTAAGATGAAGACCGGCGTCGTAGGTGTCCATACTCATATCCAGACCGATTTTTTCGCGCAGATCAATGAAATTGAGATAGGAAAGCCCGTTTTCAGCCGCGTAATCGGCAATCTGGCTGTCCCATTCATCATACCAGTGGGGATAGAGCGTCGGCGCCTTGACCAGCACCAGCGTAATTCCCTTCTCCTTGCACAGCGCGTCCATTCGCCTGAGATAGCTCATCGCGTTCTGACCGAGAGTGTAATCCGCCAGCGGCATGGGGTCGGGAAATTCGTCCTCCGGCCTGATATCCGCGCGCATATAATAGCCGTTGAATGTCACCAGGTCTTTGGAAAACATATGCGTGATGTCGTCCCGCGTCAATTCCGACCACCGTGAATGATAGCGCAGCAGCGGAAACACGTAATCGATGAAATTCTCCTCTTCCGTCATGGAAGATTGAATGGCGCCGACCTTCGCGGACGACCATTTCATACCGTCAATACTCATGCGGTTGTAGGCTTCACTCTGAGGTTCATTATACTTCAGGGATAAAACATTGAACACCACTACCTTTGGCGTTTCGTACCGCAGGGTGTCTTCCAGCAGGTAATAGGACTGCCACGGAAGCTGCTGCGCGCTGCCGCGGAGGTAGGAGGTAATGCCATACTGCCGCCACAATTCGACGGTTGAAATGTTCTCATAGATTTCGCAGTCGCCGATCATCACCACATCGTGTCGGGTGGGGTCGCGGTAATATTCTTCGATCATGGAGCCTTCCACCACGCCGGTCTGGTATTTGGGCACCACCAGGCATTGCAGCAGGTACAGCACCCCGATCCAGAGGGCAACAAGCAGGACGGCGGCGACTTTTTTTCGATTTCTTTTCATGCTGCCGCCTCCTCAGAATTGTGTATAGATGAACTGGCTCGAATCGTACCCCACGCCATAGGCGCCAAGCACGAGAATGGCGACCAGCAGAACCGCCATCAACTGATAGAAAAGAAACGCGGGTTTCTCATAGATTCTGTCCCTCACGCTGCCGGATTTCAGTTTGATCACGCTGACGCCCAGCACGACCGCAAAGCCCGCCAGCAGCACCGCGTAATCCGAAGCCGAAAGACCGATCTGCAGCAGGGAGCCGTCCCAGAAGGTGGAGAGCCTGAAGGAAGTAAACATACTGCCCATCATGCGGAACGTGAGCGGCACATCCCGGTAGCAGTCAAACATACGGATGGCCGACATGAGCACCACCGTCCGAAGTATCTGAAAGCCCTCATACGCGGTCTTGCCCTTCCATCCGAAGCGGGCGTGAAATCTGGCGTACAGCGGTTCCAGTTCCTGGGACACCATAATCACGACGTAATTGGTCAGTCCCCACGCGACAAAATTCCACGCCGCGCCATGCCAGATGCCGGTAGCCAGCCACACGGCAAAACAGGAGAGATAGACCGTCACGCGCTTGCCGATGGCCTTGGGAAGATGGGTACGCGACCATTTGGAGAGCTTCAGCATCGGACCGCACACGGAGATGGGATAAAAAATATAGTCGGTAAACCATGTTCCCATGGTGATGTGCCAGCGGTTCCAGTATTCCTTGATATTTTTGGAAAAATACGGAAGATTGAAGTTTTCCGTCACCCGAATGCCCATTGTTTCCGCTATTCCGATGGTGATGTCGATGCCGCCGGTAAAGTCGCAGTATAATTCAAAGGCGTAAAAAAACATCGCGCAGAAAACATAGGCACCCGTGTATTTGGCGTCGCCGATGAGCGTTGTCACACCCGTAATGATGCGGTCGGCGATGACGACCTTTTTAAAATAGCCCCACAGAATCCGCATGAGTCCGTAAGAGAACGTTTTCACCTCAAAGGAATGCTCCGCCAGCAGCGTGGGCGCCAGCTGGTTATAGCGGCTGATAGGCCCCTGCGCCAGTTGCGGGAAAAAGGACACAAACAGCGCGAACTTCAGCGGATTGTGCTGCGCTTCCTGCTTTCCGCGATAGACGTCTATCAGGTAGCCGAGCGACTGGAACGTATAGAAGGAAATGCCAAGCGGAACAATCATATCCACCGGCTGCATCGTTACCGCGCCGTGAAACAGGCTGTTCAGGTTGGAGATGACAAAATTGGTGTATTTGGTCACCGAAAGAATGCCGAGATTAAAAAGCAGTCCCAGCAGCAGCCAATGCCATCTGCGCCGCTTGCCCCGGTTTTTGTAGGCGGTTTTTTCCTCCTTGGAAAGCTCCGCTTTGTGCGCCTTTATGTATTCCTTCTGCTCCAGATTGATTTTTTCCACCCGCAGCGCGACATACCACACGGTCACCGTGGTGGTCATGATAAACAGCAGATAACGCAGGTCGGCAATGGCGTAGAACACATAGCTCGCGGCCAGAAGGAAGCCCCATTGCGCCTTTTTCGGTATGATGTAATAGAGAAACAGAGTCGCCGCCAGAAAAATGACGAACGGCATGGATGTAAAAAGCATAGAACCTCCTTTCTGTCACTTATTCATCTTCAAGACGGCGGATGAGGTCGTAGATCGCCTTTGCTGAATTGAAGTTCTCAGGGATAATCTCTTCGGCGGGAATCGCCACGTCGAAGCGGTCGTCAATTTCCGAGATCAGGGAAACAATGTCAAGTGAATCGAGAATACGGTCATCCACTAATCCTTCTGTCGTCGTAAAATCAACGTCGGGGTGCAGGTCGGTCAGAATTTCAATAAGTTCTTCCATGATAGCGGTCTCCTTCTTGGTTTAAAATGTTAAAAGGGAATCGGAATGCCATGTCATTCGGCGTTTCCCTGGTTTTCCACCCGGCGCATGAGGGTCATGCGGTCGATTTTGCCGTTGGCGGTAAGCGGGAGTCTTTCGAGCTTGGTCAGGCGGTTGGGAAGCATATAGCGGGGGAGCTTGTCCTTCAATGCCGTAAGCAGTTCCGCTTCGCTGTCTTCGCCGACATAGAAAAGCTCTATTTTGTCCTTTTCCTTATTGAAAAGGCAGCAGCACATCGAAACGCCCGGCAGCAGGTTGACGTTGGCTTCAATTTCGCCCAGCTCGATGCGGTGACCCATGTGCTTGATCTGATGATCCTTGCGCGAAACGAAAATGAGTTCCCCGCGCTCATTGAGCCGCCCCAGATCGCCTGTGCGGTAAATGAGTTCAGGGTAACGGTCGTTGAGGGGATTCTGCACGAACACTTCATCCGTCCGGTCGAACGCGTGATAATATCCGAGCGTGAGCGCGGTGCCGCGCACACAGATTTCCCCCACCTCTCCGGGCGCGGCAGGCTGATTGTCCTTGGTCAGAAGCAGTATTTCCCGGTTATGGAAGGGTCTTCCCACAGGAATCACCTCGTCCGGGGCAAAATCGCGGTCAACGCGGTAATAGCAGCACATTCCGGTGGTTTCGGTCGGGCCGTAGAGATTGGTGAAGGTCGCTTCAGGCAGTGCTTCCCGCCAACGCTTGAATTGCTTGATGGGAAAAACCTCGCTGCCGAAAGCCACCGTGCGCAGATATTCCGGCTTCACCTTGTCGAAGGTGCGGAAGGCGGAAATCATTGTCAGGGCGGAAACCACCCAGCAGACCGTATTGATGCGGTGTTCATTGAGATATTCCACCAGCTTTACAGGGAACATGAAGAGCTGCTTGGGCGTCAGGAAGGTCGTTGCGCCGAATTTGAGCGTGGGATACAATTCCTTCAGGCACGCGTCGAAGTAGAGCGGCGATTGGTTGGCAAACCGCGTTTCTTCCGAGAAGCCCAGCACCTCGGAAAGCTGTTCGATATAGTCGATCACCGAACGGTGACACGCCACCACGCCCTTCGGCACGCCGGTGGAGCCGGAAGTAAAGACAATATAGATCGGATCGGTGTCGATCTGCCGTTCCCGGATGCCGGACAACAGCGGTTCGTCAACCGGTGTCCGTATCAGTTCGTCGAAGAAGAGCAGCTCGCCGCCATGCCGATAGGAGGACAGCTCGTCAGAAATGCTTCTCTCGACGATAACGGCTTTGGGCTTCAGATTCTCAAAGATCAGTTCAATGCGGAAACGCGGCATTTCCGGGTCAATAGGCACATAATAGTCGCCTCCGTATACGCAGCCGAAGAACGCCGCGATAGCGCGGGGGCTTTTGGGCATAAAGACCACAATCGGCTCGCCCGTCAGCCCCTTCGAGGCAAGCGCGCTTCCGATGGCGCGGCTGTCATGAAAGACCTGTGAAAAGGTCATCCGGCATTCGTCGTCGGCAAATGCCACCTTATCCGGCAGCCGGCTGACAGTCGCTTCGAGGTATTCCAGCACATTTCTCTGTCGCATAGACTCCTCATTCCTCCTTCAATGATGAAAAAAGATGGTAAACATTATGTAATCAGGCGGAGATGCGGCGGCAGCTTCCTGCCGCACACCGTGACGGCGGTTCCTGCCAGCACCTCCATGGCGTCAAGTACGCCTTCGCCGACGTCGTAATCCCGTTTGATGACGGACAGCTCCGTACAGCCGAGCAGAATCACTTCCGCGCCCTTCTGCCGCAGCTCATCCTTGACGCTGCGGAAGGAATCCATATCCGGCGGTCTTCCGCGCTTCACGTCGTCGAAAATCAGCGACGTCACGGCGCGCTGTCCTTCGCTGCCGGGAACAGTCGCCGCAATCCCGCGCTTCGCCAGCTCTTTCTGAAAAAGCCCCGTCTGCACTGTGCCTTCCGTCGCCATCAAGCCCGCGTTGGTCACGCCGTGCTTCTGAAGCAGCGCCGCGCATTCTTCTATGGCATTGAGAATGCGTAAGCCGATAGCCGATTCCAATTCGCGGTGAAAATAATGCGCCGTCATACACGGCACGGCAATCACGTCCGCCCCGCAGGATTTAAGCGTCAGTCCCGCCTCCAGCATATTCGGCAGAGGGCTGGCCTGACTGCGGCCGAGAATGAAAGAAGTGCGGTCGGGCGTATCCGGCACACTGTAAACCAGCATACGCATATGCGCCTGATCGCAGTCCGCATCGGTCATTGAGGTAACCAGTTCCATGAAATAAGCGGTTGCCATCGGCCCTAAACCGCCGATTACTCCCAGAAATGCCATCACATACTCCTTTGCTCTTCCTTAATTGTCAGTCTGCCCGCTTTTACGGCGTATCCGGCAGGGTCAGTTTTGAGGATTTGTAATTAATCATTCCCTGCACGGATTTGGTCGCCATTTCCGGCAAACCTTTCGGGTCGTATCGGTGAGCGTTCTTATAGTATCTTTTGTCCCACTTTTTCAGCTCTTTATCGGTTATCATATAGAAATTGTCCTTGGGATAGCGGTACTGCGTGCAGTCAAAGTGATACCATCCGGTGCCGACATTAATGAGCGACCAGTAATGACGCGATTCTCTTTTTGATACACGGATTTTGACCATGTCTATGTTCTGGATGCCCGCTTCCTGGAGCAGCACCTTGGATACCGCGAAATAAGTGTAACAATCGCCCCTGCGTTTCAGCAGCCCGTCCCGTGCGCCGATCCGGTAATCGGTCTTGTCGGAGGAATCCGAGTAAGCGATATGCCGCTTTGTCCAGCGGTAAATCGCATATCCCTTCTGCATATCGTTCATATCCTCGGTGGTGATTTCCTTCAGAATGAGCTGCGCTTCATGGCTGAGCCATTCTTCCGCATTTTCGTCAAAACTGTAGATTTTTTCCTTTACGGTCAGCGTGACCTTTGCGACCGCCGTATTGCCGGAATGGTCCGAAACGGTATAGGTCACCTCGTACTGTCCGGGCGTTTCGCTGTCCACGCCGGAATTGTCGATTTCAATAAGGGGGTCTTCATCCATATTGTCGGTAACGGCAATGTGCTTTTTGTAACTGACGGTGTCGCCCTCGGTGATTTCAAAGTCGGAAGCGGAGATGACAGGCGGCTCTGTGTCCTTGGGCGGCTCTTCAATCTGCACGCTTCCGGAGGCTTCACGGATGGACTCCACTGCCTTGCCCAGCATTGCCGCGACCAAAAGCGCGGCCAGAACAAAAATCAGAAAGGTAATCCGAAGTATTCTCAGTTTATTCCTCATTGGAAACATATCCACCTTTCGTGCAAGCTGTAGTGTAGAATATATCCTGATGTATCGCGTTATCTGCGTAAAAACAATCTTGGTTTCGTCTTGCTTTGTCCGGATTCAAAAAATGCTGGCCGCGGGAATCATAGATTTATGCGCTCATGAATCCGTTTTTATCTCTCATAAAAATGCCGGTAACAAGGCGCACGACCGTCAAAAACGCGCTTCGGAATGAATGAAAACGCTAGCGTTATTTATTTATTTTATCATAATTCCGATGTTATTTCAATGGCAAATAAAGAAAATTGCGATTCAAAATCATGTTGAATTTAACTATATTGTATAATGAGCCAAAATCCCGGAAAGATTCATGCATCCGGAATTTTTCTCGCGGTTAATGCTCTTTTATTCTCACGATTGATCGGGATGTGGCACCTTGTCTTTTGCGTTGATAGGAAGTTATTCATCGCATCGGTATCAATCTATATCAAACTGCCCGGTCGGGCAATGGCCTTACCCGACCGGGCAGTTTCGTGTGATTGTTGAAGAAAAAGCGGCAAAGGGATTGGCGGGTATTTCCTCAGACGGCGCGAAAATCAATTGACATTTTGTACGCACAATCGGCTGGAAAGTGCCGGCATTCCCCGCCGCCTGAGAGATACGGTGTCGATCAATGTGCCGGTTTCTGGATTATTGGGATATGAATTCTCCGGATGCTGCCGGAATGCCATCCGGATTCTTGTGAACAATGTTGATATACGGAAACGGAATTTCAATGCCGTTTTCCGCAAGCGCACGGTTTACACGGAGATTGACGTCGGAAATCAGCACTTCGGACGGGATGTTGCTGTGATAATACGCGGTGGTCAGCAGGGTAAGACTGCTTTCCTCAAAAGCTATGAAATAGACGTCGCCGTATTCCTTGCCGCGCGTCGTCACCCTGCCGGGTATGCTGTAGGGAGAATCGATCACCGCCTGGCGTATGACCTGCATGGCTTTCTCGACGTCGCTGCCATAGGCTATATGGAAGCGGAATTGCGCCGAACGGTTGACCGAATGAAAGCTGTTGTTCTTGAGAATCATGGTGTTGATCCGGCTGTTGGGAATGACCATGCGCTGGGTTTCCTCGGTTGCCAGAACGACATGACGCATGGTGATGTCCTTGACAACGCCGCATTTGCCGTTTTCCAGTTCTATTCGGTTGCCGATCTCAAAGGGCTTGTAGATGCTGATCATCATTCCCGCCAGCACGTCCTTTATCACATCCTGTGCCGCGAAAGCAAGCACGGCACTGATAATTGCCGTTCCGCCGAGGAAGGTTTTCCAGATGGAGCCCACGCCGCCGATGCCTGAAAGGGCGAGAATGATTCCTCCCAGAAGAATAATTGCCTTGTTGACCCTTTCAAAGAAAAAAAGGTGTATTCCGCCCTGTCTTTCTTTCAGCTTGTGAAAAACAACGCGGTTGCACCGTATGAGCAGCCACATGAAGAACAGGATGACAGCTATTACCGCAATCCGGATAATAATGCTCTGTTTGTCCATTGTGTTTTTCTCCTTCCGAAACAACTGAATGATTCTTTTCTTCCATTATATACAAAGCGGAATGAAAAATCAATATCTCAGGGTTAATTTGAAAAGATATAGAAAACAGCAAAAGCGCGTGAAGATGCGAAAGGAATCTCCACGCGCCTTGTTGATCTGAGATGGTTACGCGGCGTTATCAGCGGGAGAGGAAGAGATGCAGGAATTCCTTGAAAACGGGACGCCATGCTTCCTCGTTATGTCGGGCTTCCGGCTTCAGGTCCTCCCTGAGCAGCTCCTGAGGGTAACACTCCCGGAGAAGGGCGACAACCGCCTGCTCGCCCTTCCACATATTTTTTTCTGTTCTGTCGCCGCAGCCGGTGTAGATATAAAGGAACGGCATTTCCGTGTCCTTTCTGACCGCTTGCTCAATCCATTTCCGCCAATCCTTTTTGGCGTACAGATCGAAGGCGGGAGAAAAGACGCCGCCATAGGAGAACAGCTCCGGATGGCTCATGACGATGAAGAAGCACTCCAGCCCGCCGGAAGAGCTGCCGCAGAAAGCGGTGTTTTCCCGGCCTGTCTTAACCGGAAAACGCGATTCCACCTCCGGCTTGACCACTTCGGTCACAAAGCGGTCGTATTCCTCGCCGGCAGGGGCGCGGAAGGCGAGGTTCCTTCTGAGGAAGCCTGTCACCCTGCCCACGCCGCGAGGGGTCAGGTCGTTGTTGCGCTCCAGCGGCGATCCGTCGTTGTGAATGCCTACAATGATAGCCGCGCGGCCGTTCAGGGACTGTTCCTCCCTCACGGCTTCACGGGTCAGCCAGCTCCCGAATCGTGTGGTTTCTTCCTCGAACAGGTTCTGACCGTCGGACATATATATGACCGGGAAGGTTTCTCCTTCCTCGTGTTCGGGAATGAAAACACGCACGGTCTTTTCCCGCTGGTCGGAATAGGGGAGGGTCAGTGTTACAATTTCTTCGTTGATTCTCATACAAAAGGCTCCTCTCTGCCCGGATTCTGCTCCGGTGCTGACGGTTTTTTGCTGACAGTGCAGCGGCAGGTAAAATGTCACTCCGATGATGCTTTTATTATAAGGCATTTCCTGAAAAAAGCAATCGATTATTCAGTGATTTTATATTTTTCGAGGTCGCGCAGGGTGGATATCTGTCTTTTGCCGGTACAGTAGATGTATTCTCCGGTGAAATCCGAATGGATGTATTTTCGCTGGACGCTTTCACTGCTCTGGGAAATGAAATAGCGGCAGCGGCGGCAGTCTTCCAGAAAATCGGCATATGGGTGATTATTTCTTGTGTGCAGCGACAGCGGGCAGTATTCCGTGTGAAGATAATCTCCCCACCGGACAATGCGATAGCGTTCGGACGCGGCAATGAACTCTTTGAGGTAGTAATCCGAGAGGGTGTTGAAGATCCAGAATTGATTGTTCTTCCCGCGCAGAATGCGTTCCTCCAGCTGGTCTTGCGGAAGGGAGCAATCGATTTCCCTGAGGTCCAGCACGATTGTCGAAACGCCGCTGTCAATGATTTTTTCGATGTCCTCTAGGTAGAAGAGGGGCTGTGTAATAACCGCCACATACAGCTCCTTCCTGTCTTTACGTGCGATGATGACGGGAAGATTATCGTTGATGGAGGTGTCAAGCTGGGCGCAGTCGAATTCGATCGTGCGTCCGGGGGAGAGAAGGATGGGCTCTCTCCCGGAAGGAAAGTTGATGGTGACAGGGGGAAGGGTCATAGGCTTGTGCAGGGAGAGCATGACCGTCGTGCCGAGACACAGAGAATGCCTGATCCCGTTCTCGCAAGGCTTCCCCGACCGGTGGGAAAAACAGGGGATACCGTTTGGTCCTTTGTCAACGATGAGCGATTCCCCGCAGGCCGGGCAGGTGTATCTGAAACGCCGATCGGCGGACGCTTCGGATATGTGGATGATTCTGTCATTTTCTTTGGCATAAATCTGGAATAGCGGCTCAGTCATGGCATCTCCTCCTCGCGGTCTGTACACTGTAATTGTATCATTCCATGGCCGTGAGTACAAGAGATAATGAAAAAAATGTCATTTTTTTGCGGCCTTGTGGCCGGAGAGCTTCATCTGCCTTTAATATGGGCGAAGCAAAGGCAAAAGAGTGGCTTTATGACTATTTTAGTCACAATATATTACGTTAATTTTACCAATTTTTTTACAAATTGTCCTTGATTTTCATTTTCTTGTGTGATAAAATGTATATACAACAGTTTAGTGCCAATGGTAGCTGTTTTGAAAGGATGTGTTAACTTGCCAGTTGTCAACAGAGATACCTTTGACCTGAATAAGTTTCAGAGGTTTGCCAACGATTATATTCATTACGATGTCAACAGATTGATGGAAGTCTATCTGGGTATGGGGGCGATCGGTTATGTTTACCGTATGAAATACTGGCCCAAGGATATCGCCGTCAAGATTGTCCCCGTTTCCGCTAAAAAGCTGATGCAGGGCAAGGATATCAAGACGATAGAAATAGCCGCTAAAAGAGAGGCGGAGAATATCCAGAAACTGAATGGCAAAAGCGATTATCTTGTCAAGTACATTCAGAATACAGAAGTCAACAGGGTAACCGACAATGACACCGGCGAAACGCTGGGCTTCGATTATGTTTCCTACATGGAATTGCTGGAGCCGGTGAAGGATCTCACCCTGACCATGGAGGATGTGGACAGGCTTGCGCTTCATGTCTGTGAAGCGGTCGTTGCCATTCACAAGGAGCATATTATGCACCGCGATATCGGCCCGAAGAATATTTTCTATGACAGAGAGAAAGATATCTATAAACTGGGCGATTATGATTTCGCCAAATTTACGGAGAGCATGAACGCTCTTTCTTTTGGGGGCGATAAGGAAACCAAGGCCCCCGAAGTCAACGGTGTCAATGACTACACCTACACGGCGGATATCTATTCTCTCGGAAAGACGCTCGAGATCCTGTACGCGCAGGCTAACGCCAGTGCCGGCGGAAGCGAAGGCGATGTTTACAAGGGAAGGGAAAAAATTCGGGAGATTATCCAAAAGGCGACGGAGATTGATCCGAAAAAGCGATATCAGAAAGCGGAGGAAATGCTGAAGGCACTTCAGGCTGCGCTCAGGTAGCAGATCTGGTATGTTGATTTTATTTGGTTTGGAGATGATGAATTATTATGTTTAGTAATCATGAACCGCCTTCACTGTTCATTATTTCGTCCTGCTCTTATGCCGGAAACAGAAGTAACAACGAGGATAATTGCTTTTGTGACGGGGTGTATTTCAAGAGCGGCCGTTTCAAAGGCGCAAAAGGTCTTTCTTCCTGTGAGATATCCACTATTTCCGCCGGGGCGCATCTCTTTGCCGTCTGTGACGGAATGGGCGGAGAAGCTCTGGGGGACGCGGCTTCCGCTATCGCGGTTGACTATGCCGATTCGCTGTATGAAAAGCTTTTGAGTAATCCCACCGTTGCGTATTACCAATCCATGATAGGGCATTTCTATACTGGATTGAATAAGGCGGTTGTTCAGTATGCCGCCCAGAACAGGGTTTCCCGTATGGGTACAACGATGGCGGCTGCCTATATCAACAACGAAACGCTCTATTGTTCCAATGTCGGTGACAGCAAGGTGTTCCTGTACCGCGACCGCCAGATTGAGATGCTGACATACGACGATAACGTGGCCTATGCCCTTTACAGAAAAGGCGAAATCACCGAACGTGAGCTGGCATCTCATCCCGGCAAGACGAAATTACTTCAGTATCTCGGAATGAACGATACCGTTACCCCCCTGGCGCCTCATCTTTCTGATGGCATCCGGCTTCAGAAGGGCGATGTGATTCTTCTTTGCAGCGACGGCGTCACGGACGGAATCAGCGGGCAGCAGCTCGGGGATGTCATTGCAAAAGCCTGCAAGGGTGATGCTTCGATGGCGCAGGCGATCGTTGACAAGGCCTATGAAGGCGGCAGCGACGACAACATTACGGCAGTAGCCGTTCAGTTTGTATAAGTGAATGGCTGAAAGGTTTCATTCTATAACAAACTATCATCAGGCAATCAATAATTTTTTATATATTAAGAAAGGTTGATTTTTTATGGCACGTGAATTCAAACTCGGTCTGGCCAATCAGATCAAAAGCTATCTTGACAGCGAGGAAATGCACTATTCCTTCGACGCTGAGAACGGCATTTTCCGTTTCGGAATGACTCTCAGCCACGGCGGACTTCTCGGTCACGTCGACATCAGAATTGTCGTCAAGAAGGATGCCTTCCAGGTTCAGGTTATCTCGCCGCTCAACGCTCCCGAAGACACCAGAGAACAGGTGGCTATTTTCCTCACCTATGTCAATTACAGACAGAACGCGGGCGACTTTGAGATGGACTTCTCCGACGGTGAGATCATGTACAAGATCGATCAGTATTGCGCCGATCAGATTCCGACCGCTGATATCATTGAGAGAGCCATTTTTGTTCCCTGCTCGGTTTACGACAATTACGCTGATCCGCTGATTGAAGTGATGCTTGGCAAGAAGACCGGCAGAGAAGCAGGCCAGAAGAGCACTTCCGACTGATTCTGATTACCGGTTGGATCCGATATCCGATACGTTCCTGAGCGGTGCGGGAATGATCCATAAAAGCAACGCCATTGGAATGAGAGCCGTCAGCACAAGCTGATGACACGCGTATTGGCGGAGAATCAAGGCTCCTATGAAACGACGCAACAGCAGGAATGCTGAACCGTGTATCATAGGAGCCTTTTTTGTATGATTTTGCACGATGAAGCGATAATTATAAAGATAATCTTAAGAGTTCCAAAAACACTTGCAATTTCAAATTGCCTGTGATATAGTGTAGTTAATCCCATACAGCAGTGCGGGTAACGGTTACTTCGACTACATATTACGAGGGGAACAACCATTTCCCTGCGTTCGACTGAACGACTGTCTTCCGTGTCCGACACGTGTGAAGCGACGATTCGACAGAACGATCATTACAATTTTATGTGTTTTGCCCGTTGCCTTCTTTTCTCTGTATGTGATCTTTCCTTCGATAATCCCACACAGCAGCGCAGAACGCGGTTACTTCGATTTCTAATCGAGGTGTTGCGGGTTCGAATCCCGCCGGGGCGACTATCGCCCCGTAGCTCAATCGGAAGAGCACTCGTTCATAAGTCCGCATTCGCCCCTTCTCTGTGTGTGATTATACTTCCCTTCGATAATCCCACACAGCAGCGCAGGAAACGGTTACTTCGTTTCATGTAACAGAGGATGCGGGTTCGAATCCCGTCGGAGCGACCACCGCTCCGTAGCTCAATCGGAAGAGCTTTTATTCCGTTTCCGCTCCTT
Organism: uncultured Ruminococcus sp.; assembly: GCA_902803035.1. Classification (GTDB taxonomy): domain Bacteria; phylum Bacillota; class Clostridia; order Oscillospirales; family Acutalibacteraceae; genus RUG762. Next base: position 5,363 of record CADCON010000135.1, on the reverse strand, counting down.
CTCTGTGTGTGATTATACTTTCCTTCGATAATCCCACACAGCAGCGCAGAACGCGGTTACTTCGATTTCTAATCGAGAGGTTGCGGGTTCGAATCCCGTCGGGGCGGCCATCGCCCCGTAGCTCAATCGGAAGAGCTCTTATTCCGCATTCGCCCCTTCTCTGTGTGTGATTATACTTTCATTACCATGTCATACAGCAGTGCAGGCGGCGGTTACTTCGTAATTTGAAAAAGACGGCCCCGTTGCCGATGGTTCTCTGTATGATTGTTTTTCAGAAAAGGAGCTGAGAATTTATGGCAAAGTTCAATCAAAGTAACACCAACAAGACCTTAAACCGCGACAACTTCCCCGCGTACCGCATGGAACTGAAGGAACATCTCGTAACAGCGGTACTCACCACAATGTTCGGAGAGCCGAAATTCTACGGCTCTACTGACGGGGATATCGTAAAGCTGGCGACCAGATGCGCCTCGGCAGACCCCGATTTTCTTTGCAGGCTTGCCTGCTACGCCCGCAACGACAACAACCTCCGCTCGGTCAGCCATGTGCTCTGCTGCGTCATCGCGCGTGAGGCGCATGAGTACACACGCCGCACCGTGCGCAATATCGTCATTCGTCCCGACGACATGACGGAGATCCTCGCCTGCTACAAGCAGATGTACGGCAAGCCCTTTCCCAATGCCCTCAAGCGGGAGCTTGCCAATTCAATCCAACGCTTTGACGAGTACCAGCTCGCCAAGTACAATCGCGGCGGCGCAATCAAGCTCCGCGACGTTTTGAGAATTACCCATCCCACACCGAAGGACGCGCAGACCGAAGCGCTTTTCCGCAAGGTGCTGGACGACACCCTCGCCACACCTTACACATGGGAGACAGAGCTTTCCGCCAAGGGCAACACCAAGGCGGTGTGGAATGAGCTGATCGCCTCCGGCAAGGTAGGCTATATGGCACTGCTCCGCAACCTCCGCAACATCGTCAAGAGCGGCGCGGATATCGCTCCTGTGCTGAAGGTCCTCTCCGATCCCGAGCAGGTCAGAAGGAGCCGTCAGCTTCCCTTCCGCTTCTACAGCGCGTATCTCACCCTCGTCGACGAAAGGCTGATGACCGACAGCATTCACCGCGCGCTTGAAAAGGCGCTGGAGGTGTCGGTCGAGAATATGGAGCAAATCCCCGGCAGGACACTCATTGCCGTGGACGTTTCCGGCTCCATGGGCAGCCGCATTTCCAGCAAGAGTATCGTCCGGTGCTGCGACATCGCTTCGCTCTTGGGCGCGATGGCCAGCCGCATCTGCGAGGACGCGACCGTCTGCTATTTCGATTGCTCCGGCTCATGGTCATCCGTTGGCGGAAAGGGCTACACCATCAAGCATTACGGCAAGTTCGACTCCATTCTTGACATATGCAAGAACAGCCACTTTTCCGGCGGCGGTACCCAGATGGATCTCCCCATGCTATTCGCCCTCGATGAGGATGGCAGCAGAGATGTCAAGCCCTTCGACCGCGTGATCTACTTCAGCGACAACGAGTGCAATTCTTCCTATGGCGGTCTGTATCAGACCGTGCAGGGAATGGTTGACAAGTACCGCCGGAAGTACAACAAGGATTTCTGGGTTCACGGCGTGGACATTCAGGGCTACGGCACTCAGCAGTTCACCGGCAGAAACTTCAATCTCATTGCCGGCTGGAGCGAGAGCGTCCTTCCCTTCATCAATCTCGCTGAGAAGGGCGTCGGCTCTCTTGTCACCGCTATTGAGAATTTCCCTGTCAACTAGCGGAATGCGGCATCACCTGATTTTCGCCCTCAAAATTATCAAGAAAAAAGCAGAGCTGATCATGACAATCAGTTCTGCTTTTTTGTGTTATTGGCAGAGAGTATCATTATCATTCAGGTATCCGCCCGACAGAATATGCTCCCACCACTGCCTGTTGTCCACATACCATCTGACTGTCTTCCTGATGCCTTCCTCGAATCTTGTCGCGGGCAGCCAGCCAAGCTCCTTGTGAATCTTCGCCGGATCGATGGCGTACCGCCGATCATGCCCCTTGCGGTCAGTGACATAAGTGATCAGGCTTTCCGGCTTGCCAAGTTCCCGGCAGATCAGCCTGACGATGGTGATGTTGTTCATCTCGTTGTGTCCGCCGACATTGTAGACCTCGCCGTCCCTGCCGTTCTGAAGAATCAGGTCGATGGCGCGGCAGTGATCCTCCACGTAAAGCCAGTCGCGCACGTTCAGTCCGTCGCCGTAGACCGGCAGCGGCTTGGCGGCAAGCGCGTTGGTAATCATCAGGGGAATCAGCTTTTCCGGAAACTGATAGGGTCCGTAATTATTCGAGCAGCGCGATATGGTCACCGGCAGCTTGAATGTCCGGTGATACGCCATTGCCAGCATATCCGCGCTCGCCTTTGACGCGCTGTAGGGGGAGCTTGCGCGCAGCGGCGTCTGTTCGGTGAAGAAGAGGTCGGGTCTGTCGAGCGGCAGGTCGCCGTAGACTTCATCGGTGCCTACCTGATGGAATCTTTTGATTCCGTAGTCCCGGCAGGCGTCCATCAGCACGCCGGCGCCGATGATATTGGTGCGCAGAAAGACCGACGGATCCTCAATGCTGCGGTCCACATGGCTTTCCGCCGCGAAATTGACCACGATATCCGGCTTTTCTTCTTTAAACAGCCGGTAAACGCCGTCGCGGTCGCAGATATCCAGCCGGACAAAGCGGAATGCCGGGTGATTCAGGACGGGCTTCAGGGTGGAAAGGCAGCCGGCATAGGTCAGCTTGTCAACGCATATCATGCGGTCGTCAGGATGCTCACGGAGCATATAAAAGATAAAATTCGCACCGATAAATCCCGCGCCGCCTGTTACCAGAATCGTCATTCCCATTCTCCTCAATACATGAATTTTCCCTCCGCAACCCTGCGAAGATGCTCGCCATAGGGGGATTTTCCGTACATGGCGGCGGAATGCAGCAGTTGCTCCTTGGTGATCCATTTCTCATAATACGCGATTTCCTCGGGGGAGGAAATGACCACGCCCTGTCTGCTCTGTACCGTGCGGATGAAGAGGGCCGCTTCCATCAGGCTTTCCATGGTGCCGGTATCCAGCCACGCGAATCCTCGCCCGAGGACCTGCACCTTCAGATCGCCCTTTTCCAGGTACAGCCGGTTCATGTCGGTGATTTCCAGCTCGCCCCTGTCCGAAGGCCTGACCTGTTTGGCCATTGCGCTTGCGCCCTTCGGGTAAAAATACAGACCGGTGATAGCGTAATTGGATTTAGGCTGAGAGGGCTTTTCTTCCACCGAAAGGACGTTCTTTTTTTTGTCGAATTCCACAATGCCAAACCGCTCCGGATCCTGCACGTAATAGCCGAAGATGGTGGCTTTGCCGGTTTCGGCGTTTTTGACCGCTTCCTGCAGGTTCTTCCTGAACCAGCCGCCGTAGAAGATGTTGTCGCCCAGAATCATCGCGCAGCTGTCTTCGCCGATGAATTCCTCGCCGATGAGGAACGCCTGCGCCAGCCCGTCGGGACTCGGCTGCACCGCGTAGGTCAGGTGAATGCCCATGTCGCCGCCGTCACCGAGCAGCTCTTCAAATCTGGGGGTGTCGGATGGCGTGGATATGATCAGAATATCCCGTATGCCAGCCAGCATGAGGGTTGACAGGGGGTAATAGATCATCGGCTTGTCATAGACCGGCAGAAGCTGCTTGGACGTCACTTTGGTGAGCGGATACAGCCTTGTTCCGGAGCCGCCCGCGAGAATAATTCCCTTCATTGGTTTCCCTCCCGGTTTATTGATGGCATTCCAGAATGATGTCGCAGATGCGGTCGACGTCATCAAGCGGCAGGTCTGCGTAAAGAGGAAGCGTCAGTACGCTTTCGCTGATCCGCCGCGCGATCGGCGTCTGATTCGGGTCAAACTGCCCGTGGTAGCATTCAAATTCACTTGTCAGCGGCCAGAAGTATTTTCTGGCGCAGACGCCATGCGAGGCAAGCGCGAGGAATACATCGTCCCTGCCGCAGCCGAATGCCTTCGGGTCAAATACCACGGGGAAATAGGCGTAATTTTTCCGCACGTCCGGCTGATCTTCACAGAGAACAATCCCTTTCACGCCCGACAACCGGGACAGATAATGCTCGGTCACGGCCTTTCGCTTTGCCATTTCCTCGGCGATATGCCGCAGATTGCAGATTCCCATTGCCGCCTGAAATTCGTTCATTTTGGCGTTGCCGCCTGCGTAAAGTGTGCTTTCCGCCCCGTGAATGCCGAAATTCTTTATGTCGCACAGACGCTGCACCAGTTCTTCGTCACGGCAGCAGACCGCGCCGCCCTCGATGGTGTGGAATACCTTGGTGGCGTGGAAGCTGAACATCGCCGCATCGCCGAAATTGGCGGCACTGACGCCCTTATATGTGACGCCGAATGCGTGCGCCGCGTCGTAAATCACCTTCAATGAATGCTTTTCCGCGATCCGGCGTATTTCCTCGACATGGCAGACATTCCCGTACACGTGCACAGGAATAATGGCGCAGGTGCGGTCTGTGATCAGCTTTTCAATAAGTCTTTCGTCTATCGTGTAATTGTCCGGTTTTATATCGCAGAATACCGGCTTCAGCCCGCAGCGCACAATGGCGTGCGTGGTGGAGGCGAAGGTGAAGGGAGTGGTGATCACCTCCGCGCCGGCGGGAAAATTCATTGCCTCGATCACACTTTCAAGGGCCAGATGGCCGTTGGCAAACAGTGTGACATTCGGCGCGCCGAGATATTCTTCGATTTTCTTTTCCAATGCGTTGTGCTTGGAGCCGTTGTTCGTAAGCCACCGGCTGTTCCATAGTCCTCTGATCTCATTGCAGTATTCATCGAAATCCGGCATGGAGGAACGGGTGACATTGATTTTGTCGTTCATTGATTCTGATCCCCTTCTTCCGAATGCCGGAGTATTTCGTGCAATACTTCATTGAGCAGCGTCGATGAAGTTCCCTGCGTGTAGTCAAAGAACTGCACTCTTACGCCGACCGCGTTGAGCTTGCGCTCCACCTCATCGTACATCGGGCTTCCTTTCCAGTCGCTGCCGTGAAAGAGCACGTCAAACCTGAGCTTCTCCCACGCCTGCAGCTTGTCCATTGTGACTTGCGGAACGACCTCGTCGACATATCTGATGGCTTTGACGATTTCTATTCGCTCGGAAAAGGGAATGATCGGCGTTCGGGATTTGTATTCCCTGACAAGCTCGTCGGTGGATACGCCCACGATCAGATAATCGCAGTTTTCTCTGGCTTTTCTGAGAATGTTCAGATGTCCTATATGAAACATATCGAAAACGCCGGTGGTATATCCTACTGTTTTTTTCATTGAAAATGCTCCTTGC